>JBKHJU010000260.1:0-4164 GCA_046537985.1 Longimicrobiales bacterium | reverse complement strand
AGATCCAGGAGGTCTACCGGCTGCAGGGCGTGAAGATCAACGACAAGCACATCGGAGTGATCGTCCGGCAGATGCTTCAGAAGGTGAAGGTCACCGATCCGGGCGAGACCCAGCTCCTGGAGAACGAGAACGTCGATCGCGCCGAGTTCCGGGAGGTCAATCAGCAGGCCATCCAGGCCGGCGAGAAGCCGGCCCGTTCCGAGCCGCTGCTTCTCGGGATCACGAAGGCGAGCCTCACCACCGAGTCGTTCATCTCGGCGGCCTCCTTCCAGGAGACCACGAGGGTGCTCACCGACGCCGCGGTTCGGGGTGCCCGGGACGGGAGAACATCATCATCGGCCACCTGATCCCGGCCGGTACCGGAATCCACCGGTACGAGGACATCGAGTTCATGGTGGGCCAGGACTACTACGAGGAAGAGATCCAGCCCCTGTCCGAGCCCGAGGGACTCATCCCCGGGCTCAAGGCCGAGCCGGAAGAGGCCACGGCCGACTGAGGTGGCTCAGCCCGGCGTGTGGGTCCAGATGAGGATCGTGCCGCACCCGCCCCGGGACGGATAGCGCGTCGGAGCGGTGCTCGAGCCCTTGTAGATCTCGATCAGCTCGATGTTGGACGACAGGAAGTCGTTGATCCCGACCCCGTTGGCCGGATCGATGGCGATCCGGGCGCCGTCGACGTAGACGGCCGGGACCCCACAGGCCCGGACCACCGGGTAGTAGGTGTTGCCCCAGGGGTGGGCAACGTGGTCGGCTCGGACGCCGGCCACGCTCTGCAACAGGAAGTGGAGGGGCGGCTCGTTCCTCGCGGCGATGTCGTCGGCGGTGATGTAGTCCCCGTGGCCCTGCTGGATGCGCCGCATGCGGTCGGCCCGGTTCCTGAACCAGGTCCGGCTCCGGGCAGTGGCCTCGAGGCCGGCGATCCGGATGGGGGCGGGGGCGAGGGTGAACCGGACATCGAGGGGCCGACCCGCCACGAGGTGCACGGTGTCGACCACCGAGCCGTACGACAGGTGCTCGATCTCGATTCGGTAGGATCCGGGCTCGACGTCGGAGAAGAAGAAGCTGCCCTGCAGGTCGGTGCCGGTGGCGAGCTCGAGCTCCGGGATCCGGATCTCGGCGTTGCCGATCCGACGATCCGAATCCGCTTCCCTCACCGTGCCCAGGATTCCCGACGCCTCGTCCGCGCTCGGGAGGGGGACCACCAGGTGCGCCACGACGCCGGGGCCGGTCACCGTCTCCACCTCGTCTCCCGGTCCGCCCCCCACCTCGGGGCTCAGGGAGACCTCGACCCCCTCGGGGACACCGCAGATCCAGAAGCGACCGTCGGGATCGGTCCAGGTGTCCCCTTCCTCGTCGTCTCCGGCTGCCGCTTTCCAGCGGTAGTCCACCCGGGCTCCCGACACCGGAATCCCGTCCGTGGCGTCGGTCACCCGACCCTGGACGGAGACGTCCCCGGTGGGCGGCGTGCTCACCGTCATCCCCGGTGTGGAGACGCCGCAGCTCTGTGCGACGACGGGAGTGGCCGGCGCAAGGAGGAGAGGAAGCATGACCGGAGCGGCCAGGGCCGAGCGGAGGACCACTGTGCGGAGTCGTCGATGATGCATGATGTCCGAATCTCCGGCCTGCTTGGCGTCTTCCCTATCATCGTTCCGTTCCCCTCGGTCCTGCAATACCCTCGACGACCAGAACCGTCTGGCCTCCCGGCAGGGCCGCCACGATCTTCGGTGCATGTCGAGCGTCGACGCCGCTGCCTCGGATTCCACCGTCTCCGACCCGGACAGCGTCGGCCTCGTCCTCGCTGTCGTGGCGGGACGGGAGCCCCTCGCGCCTCCGTCCGGGGTGGACTGGGACCGGTTCGTGCGGCTCCTGGAGAGGCACGGGATTCAGGGGCTGGCCATGGCCGCCCACGGGTCCAGCCCCTATCTCCCCGTGGCCGTGGCCCGGCGTCTCGAGGAGCCGCATGTCCGGACCGCCCTCCACACCACCCTGACCGTGGAGGCCGGAGCTCGGGCCCGTGGCGTCCTCGGGGACCGGCGCATTCCCGCTCTCCTCTTCAAGGGGGCGGCCCTCGTGGAGGCCGGACTCTACGAGGATCCGGGCGCCCGGGCCATGGGAGATGCGGATCTCCTCGTCCCGCCCGAGCGGGCCGGCGACGCGGTGGTCGCCCTCCGGGAGGCGGGCTTCGAGCCCTGGTCCGAGTGGAATCCGGCCTCGGTGGAGTGGTCGGACTCGACGTCCCTCGCCGATCTGCGCGCGCCCGGGGGCGCGCAGGTGAGCCTCGATCTCCACTGGCGCCTGGGGTACGAGCGTCTCCGATATGGTCGGTCCGGACGGAATGAAATCCTCTGGGAAGGTATGGACCCGAAGGAGGGCCGTCCGGCCGATTCGACACACCTGGTCGTCCTCCTGGAGCACGTTCTCAAGCATCTGCACGTGACCAGCCATCTGCGGGGGATCGGGGACGCCGTCCGCCTCTCCGACTCGATCGACGATTGGAGCTCCGTGTGGCGTCATCTGGGAGAGCGCCCCACCGGCCGCGGTCTGGCGCTACTTCTGGACGTCGTCCGGGGTCGCCTCGGAGCGCCGGTACCTCCCGAGGTCGAGCGTCTCGCCGGGGCCGGGTGGTGGCAGGATGCCGGGAGGAGGGCGCTGGACCCTCGCAGCATGGTCACGGGAATCACGGTGCCATCCGGCCGTCCCGATGGGCTGAAGGTGCGTGGTGAGGATCTCGAGGGCCGCCGGGGCGAAGGACGGATGGGGGGGCTCTTCCGACGGTGGGCCGTCCTGGGATCTCCCCGGCTGGCTATGCGAGAAGCCTTGCATACGACGCTTCCCGAGACGGATTGGCTCCGGGCCCGGTACGACGCGCCGGCTGCGTCCCGCGTCCGTCTCCTGCTCCGGTACTGGAAGGACGTGGGTCGGTGGCTGAGTGGGCGGGGGCGCTCTCCCGTCTCGCCGAACCAGGAGCCGTGGTGACGAGGAAGGCGACCGAGGGCGAAACCGTGGTCTTCGGCCTGGCCGGGGGCGAGGTCCACGTTCTTACTCCCGACCCGACGGTCGCCGAAGTGATCTCCTCACTCTTTCCGGATTACCGGAAGGAGGAGCCGGACGTGGCCTCGTGCGTTCATCGGATCGAGGTCGGCTACCTCGAGGGCTCTTCCGACGACGGACGCGATCGCGCGTATCGAATCCACGCCGGGGGAAGCTCGAGCGTGACTCCGGACCCCATCGCGATGCTCACGACGGTGGAGGGAGGGATCGCCCGTGGGCTTCTGCGGGCAGCGTCCGCCCGGGTCCACCTCCACGCCGCCGGCGTCCGGGTCGGGAATTCGGCCCTCCTCGCCCTGGGAACCCGGGGAGCGGGGAAGTCGAGCCTCGCCCTGGCCTGGAGTGTCATGGGGCTCCCCGTGCTCGGGGACGACGTGGTGTTCGTGGACGAGGTCGGCCGAGCCGACTCGTTTCGGCGACTCTTCAAGGTGGATCCCGAGCTCCTCGAATCCCACGGCATCGATCCCGGCACCACCCCGGTCTGGGCCGAAGGAGCGGCGGAGGCCTGGTTCGATCCCCGGGCGGCGGGAGGATGGAGCGACGGCTACGTTCCGGTGCGGGCCGTGGTCGTCCTGGAGGGACGAATCGCAGAGGAGCGGGACCCGTTCCGGTCCGGAGGCGGAGGGGGAGGGAGCCGAGAGGGAGCCGCCGGCCGCCGGGGGGAATCTCCGCAGCCGTGGAGCCTGGCTTCCGTCGAGCCGGCCGAGGCCCTCAACGATCTCCTGGCCAGCGTGGTATGGACCGGACGATCCCGGGAGGCCAGCCTCGACCCCCTCCTCGCGTTGCTGGACGGATGCGACGCGCACCGTCTATCCTTCGCGTCGAGCGCCCGGGCTGCCCGGGGCCTCGTCGAGTTGATGAACGGATGAGAGGCCGGCCCGGGCCGACACCGAATCCGTGGTCGAGATCATGATGACACGCACATGCCCGTGATCCGCACGTACCCGTGATCCACCCGTAGAGGAAGGTGCGCGTGAGGGACGACCCCGATCTCCCCGACCGTCCCCGGGTTCGGGACGACGCCGTGTTCCGCCCCCTGGCTGGAGAGTGGGTGGTCTTCGATCCCGAGGGCCGGCAGCTCCACGTCATGAATCTCACGGCGGCCCTGGTCTGGTCC
>JBKHJU010000259.1:0-4167 GCA_046537985.1 Longimicrobiales bacterium | reverse complement strand
ATGCAGGACGGTGGCTGGTCACCACCATGTGGCAAACACCTGCAGGAAGCTTCTGTGGGTATGGGCAGAGCGGCGGTCCGATTCCTCGGGCCGTCGCTCTTTTCTTACGTCATGGACCCGATCACACCATGGCCTTCACGCCCCATCGGTAGAGGAAGCTGAAGAAGGCCGCCAGAAAGACGGCGCCCCCCATGCCGCCGATGCTGAGAGCCGTCGGATCCCAGAACTGGAAGATTCCCACGCCGAGCATGCCGCCGATGACGGCCGCCAGCGCCCCGAGGACGATCAGGAGCGTGGTATGTCCCGACGTCTCTTCCTCGAGCTTTACGAAGATCTTCATGGACAGGCCGATCACCGCGCCCAGGAGAAGCCAGATTGCCACACCGATCCAGTTCGTCATCGCCACGCCGTTGGAAGGTACCCGATTCGAAGATCCGGAAGGGCCGATCAGGTTGCTGAAGACCCTTCCAGGGGCCCGAACTTACGCCATCGGCGGACTGGAAGCCAGGCGTCGCCGCCGCCGTTGACGCCCGACCGGGGCCCCGCGACGTTCCCGATGCCATGAGCGACGAGATCATCGATTTGTCCGAGTACCTGGTGGAGCGGGAGGATTCCCGGGCCTTTTCGGTCGTCGGTGGCGAAGGTGACCGATCCCGCCTGGCCCTCCCCGTCTGGAGAGCCATCTACCTCCTTGAAGGTGAGCGGGGTGGAGTGGTCTGGTCCGACGGAGAAGGGGGAGCGGTTCGTGCCTTCTTCGTCCTGGACCTGTCGGAGACGCCGGCCCGCACCGAGTTCGGGGGGGGCGGCGTCCGGCGACTGGCGGGTGACGATCCGCCGGCCGTGGACGTGGCCGAAGGGATGGCCACCATTCTCCTCTCGCGGGACGACCGGCGGAGCTGGTTCCTCCTGGTCACCGGTCCGAAGGTGGGGGCTTCCGAGATCGGACGGCGGGAGCGGGAGAATCTCCTCTTTCTCTCGGGAGAGTGTGCGGGGCTGCTCATGCACCGCCGGCTGGGAGACGCCTGAGGGGTCCGGGGGGCCTTCGAGACGGGCGGGTCGCTGGACACGGGACGTTTCCAGCGCACGGGACGTTTCCAGCGACGGGGGCCGGTCGCCCTCGGCGACGGCCCGCTATTCCTCCTCGGCCTCCATCCGACGCTTCAGCTCTTGGAGCCGACGCTCCAGCTCCTCGCCCGGAGAGCGCCCTTCGCCCTCGGCGGCCTCCTCCCGGTCCACGATCCCGCCTTCGCCGCCGAAGATCCCGTCCATCTCAGCGGCGACATCGGCGTATCGGCCCTCGTCGTCGATGCGCTCTCCCATGCGTTCCAGCTCGGAGAAGAGCTCGTCATCCCCCAGGATCTCTCTCGCCCGGGTCGTGCCCACCCGGAAGCGGAGGCCGTCCCGCTGGCGAGCAGCTTCCTGGAGTCGCCTTCTCATCTCGACGATCTCGGCCTCGCGGAGATCGAGCTCCTCCTTCAGGGCGGCGGCTTTTCGCCGGAGAACCTCCGCACGCCTCTCGTGCTTCTCGGCGAACTGCCCGGCGATCTCCTTCGTCTCGGCATCCTCGATCCTTTCGGCCATCTCCTCCCGCCTCCGGCAGGTGGCCGCCTCCTTCTCCTCGGTCTCGGCCCGCTTCAGCGTGTGTCGCAGGTCGTCCTCGAGGCGGTGGAGGTAGGCGCGGGCGTCCACCACCTCCTGCTTCATGCCACGGAGGAGATCGTCCACCGTGTCCGTGACCTGGTCCCGGTTGAGCTCCTTCTTGAAGTTCGCCACGGCTTGCCGAAAGGCCTCGCGCAGCTCTTCGAACGGGTTCAAGTCGGACGGGCCTCGGACCTGAAGGGACGGGAAAAGCGCCGACGAAAAGGATAGGGAGTCGGTGCGGACAAGTACAGAAAAGGCCCGGAGCGGCAGGCGCCGCTCCGGGCGATTCCGAGGGGCAAGGAGTCCGGAAGTTCGCCCCGACAGGTCGCGGATGTAGCCGGGCGCCCCGGTTCCGTCAGTTCAGGAAGGGCTCGATCTTCTGGGCGAAGGAGTTGCGAGCCCGATGCAACCGGCTCTTGACGGTACCCAGATTCACACCGGTGATCTCGGCGATCTCCTCGTAGCTCTTCCCCTCGAGCTCCCGCAGTCGGAAGACGAGCCGGTGATGCTCGGGCAGCTCCTGTACGGTCTCCTCGACCAGCTTCTTGATGTACCGCTTGTTGTAGAGGTCGTCGGGCTGGGTGCTGGAATCCTCGAATTGCAGGGGACGATGATCCTCGTCCCAGTTGCTCGTCAGGCGCTGGAAGAGAACCAGGGGGCTCCGGGAGCGATTCCGAAGCTCGTTCTTCGAAAGGTTGCTCGCGATGGTGTAGACCCAGGTCGAGAACTTCTTGCTCGTGTCGAAGCGGTGCAGGTGCCGTGTCACCCGGATGAAGGCTTCCTGCACGAGATCCTGGGCCCGATCGGGGTCGCCGGTCTTCCGGATAACGAAGTGAATGAGGCGATCCCGATACCGACCGAACAGCTCGTGGAATGCACCGGGACGGCCACTGAGATGGGCCGTTACCAGCTCCTCGTCGGAGAGGTCGTCGAGCGAGCGATCGGGGAACGTCTCGTTCGGGGTCTCGCCCAGATCTTCAGGTGTCTCGTTGCTGTCGTTATCGGCTTCGGGTTCTTTCGTCGCAGAGCTTCGGGCCATGTCCCGTTCCTCAAAGGATGGAAGAGGGAGTGCCGAACTTTCTTAACAATGATTCTTGTTTTCTGTGCCTCCCAATATGGGATCAAGTCCGGTCGACTTCAAGGGGGTTCGGGTTCGACGCGGCTTGTGAATTTATTCACACACGAGGGCGTGGACGACTTCCCCCCGTTCGACGCTCCAAGATCGATGAAAGACCGCTCGTGTGGTGAATTATGAGCGTTGTGGTCCGCGGCGCGGCGAGCGTGGGCTGATCGGATCAAAGCGGGGAGAGTCGAGAGAGGCTCCGGAGAGTCGACGGAGACGATCGACGTGGGGCGGTCGCACCGGGGAGGAGTGATCGTAGAGATACGCCGAGAGGGAAGAGGTGGTGGTCCACGGGACAGGACGAAAAAAAAACGGACGGCGGAGGGAAGGGCCCCGGGGCACGATCCAGCCCCCCCATGGCCTCGCGGGAACCCTTCACAACTCCGCCCGCCCGAATCGGATGCTTCGTGGACCGATCCTCCGGAGCGCGTTCCGCGTCGCACCGTCGATCGATCATCCATCGTACCCTCAATAGATCAGGCCCCGCGTCCGAGGTCACTCTCAAATTGGTACGTTTTGAGAATTTGCGTCGGGGGGGGATCCGACCGGCCCGCCGAGTCGCGGGTACCCCGGTCGCAGCTCTCCCGGGCCGTCCGTTGCTTCCTGCCTCCGGCGTGACGACATTCCCCCCACCATGCGAGCTTCCACCGATCCGACGAACGAGAGCGCACGGGATAACGAGAGCGCACGGGATTCGGAGGCATCCGGTCCGTCGCGGCGCCGTGTCCATCCCAGGGTCGCGGTGACGCTCCTCGAGACCATCCGGACGCAGGATCTTCCCCGGGAGGTCTTCGAGGCGGAGGACCCCACCGTGACGATGCCGCGCCGCCTCGGCCTCAGCGAGGTCGTGAATCGCCAGATCAGCAGGTATCGGGAGGCGGCGAAGAAGAACGAGCGTCTCACGGACGCCGAGATGCGGGACCTGATCCGACTCGCCATCCGGCGCCCGGACGCCCAGGACATCTTCTTCCTCGTGGGTGAATCCCTCGGAGGCGACGGCGGTGGAACGCGGCTGAAGCGTGTGCTGCCGGATCTCGTGGCGTTCATCCTGGCACGTCGACGGGTGCGACGCCTCCTGAAGGCGAACTTCGGCCGGCGGCTCGGTGGATTCGCCTCCGGCTCCTTCACCTACGAGGGTCGAGCACTTCCCTTCATCCAGGCCGACCCGGGCGGGGATGCTTGCGCCCTGGTGACGGGGCTGTGCCAGGCGGTGCTGGATCGCTACTTCGACGACGGGACGCTGGCCCTTCACGTGGTCTGTCAATCCCGGGGGGACGAGACGTGTCGCTGGACCGCGTCGGGACGGACGCCCCCGGAGACCGGGAACACCGGACGGACCGGAGATGCCGAATGATGCCTTCGGAGGGAGAACAGGCGCCGAGCTTCACCCTTCCGTCCGACGG
>JBKHJU010000004.1:0-17017 GCA_046537985.1 Longimicrobiales bacterium | reverse complement strand
TTCTTCTACCCGGCTTGGAGGTGGTCGTGGCCCTGGGCGGATACGCCTACTGGCACGTCATGCGCATCTTCCGGGATCGGGAGTGGAACGTGCCTTCTCCCATGCCGGACTTCGGCCACGGAGCGGAGGTGGATCTGGCGCGACCCCCGATCCAGAATGCGAATTACAATTCCATTATTTCCGAGGTGACGCTCCTCTGCTCCTACCACCCCAGCCAGCAGAACACCTTCACCGGCACCCTGACCGAGGAGATGTTCGACGGGATCTGGGAGCGCGCCCTGGAGCTCCGGGACGGCTGAGCTCGGCGTCTCGACGGGCTCGGGCGTCGCGCCTCCGGGACGGCGTGCCGACCGGGCTTTCGACCGCGCGGCTCACCGACGTCCCCCGGCTTCATCCGCGTTTGCGCACCCTCGGGCTCCCCTTGGCCGACGTGCTGGAACGCGTCGGAACCAATCCCTTCCGTCGGTGGTTTGGATGGTGAATCGTCGATCTCCGTCGCCCCCCGCCGAGCTCCGTCGAGTGTGGGGTGGGCGACGGCGTTCAACACGGGATCCACCCGCTGAAGCCGGGCCCGGACCACGTCGAGGATCTGTCCGGCCGAAACCTCCCGCCGGTGCCTCGCGAGGTCTCTGCGCGCGGCCGCATCCCACTTCTTCAGCGACCTGCCAAGGGGGAAGCAATCTTCATGATCCGACGTCGACCGCACATCGCCATCCTCGGGGCCGGCCCGGTGGGGCTGGATGCCGCCCTGGCCGCTCGAGAAGCCGGATATCCGTTCACGATCTACGAAGCCGACGAGGGAGTGGGCGGACACGTACGTCGCTGGAGCCACGTTCGCCTCTTCACGTCGTGGCGCGACAACATCTCCCCCAGGATGAGCGGGGCGCTTGAAGAAGCCGACTGGTTCGCTCCCGATCCGGATGCGTATCCGACCGGAGGGGAGGTCGTCACCTCCCTCCTGGAGCGCATCGCCGCCCTTCCCGGAATCCGGGAGAATTTGCGGCTCGGGATCCGCGTCGTGGCCGTGAGCCGTCGAGGGCTGAACAAGAGCGACGCCATCGGCTCGCCCCTTCGCAGCCGGCCTCCCTTCCGGATCCTGCTCGAGACTCCCACCGGGCGGCAGTTGGTGGAGGAAGCCGAGGTCGTGCTGGATTGCACGGGCACCTACTCCAACCCCAACTCCCTGGGGGACGGCGGAATTCCGGCTCCGGGGGAGCGGACCGCCGAAGACCGGATCGTTCGTGAGATCCCCGACTTCGAGAGGACGGCCGGAGAGTGGCGGGGGAAGCGGATCCTCCTGGTCGGGGACGGCCACTCCGCCCAGACGGTGGCCCGGGAGCTGGCGGCGCTGGTCTCCGGGGATGGAGAAACGTCGGTGGTCTGGGCCGTGCGCCCCGAAGAGCCGGACTGGGGGGCCGTCGACGACGATCCGCTACCCGGACGGGAGGAGCTGACCCGTCTCTCCCGGAAGCTGGCGTCGAGGGCGCCCCGGAGAATGGAGGTCCGGACCGGGGTGGTGGTGGACTCGATCGATCCCTCCAACGGATCGGTGCGGGTCAAGCTTCGCCCTCGCTTCGAGGGCAGCGGAGAGGGTGGGTCGGAGGTGGAGGCGGACCGGATCGTCTCCCTGACGGGATCGGTCGGCGATCACACCCTCTACCGGCAGCTCCAGGTCCACGAGTGCTACGCCACCTCCGGCCCCATGAAGCTGGCCGCCGCGCTCCTCGGGAGCGGCTCCACCGATTGCCTGGATCAGACGAGCCACGGGCCGGACTCCCTCGTGAACCCCGAGCCCCGCTTCTTCCTTCTCGGGGCCAAGTCCTACGGCCGCAACAACACCTTCCTCATGCGGATCGGGTGGAATCAGGTGGACGACGTTTTCGAGCTCCTGGAACGGGAGTCCGGTTAGCCCGACACGCTTCCCACCACGTCCTGGATCTGGCGCTGGGGACTGACCATCTCGGCGAAGTTGCCCACCCACGACTGCCAGATGAGGATGCAGCCGACGATGGCCAGGACGGCTCCGGCCCCCCGGAGGGCTCGACGGTACCACCGCTCGCTGAGCCTCTTCCGTCCGCTGGAGACTCCCCACGAGACGAGCATCATCATCCCGACGAAGCAGGCGAAGAACATGCCCAGGAATCCGAGTCCGTGCCACGGGCTCGTGTTCCAACGGTTGAGGAAGAGGGGTCCGGCCAGAAGGAACCAGAAGATCCACGGCGCCGGGGCCATGATCCCCACCAGGGCCACCCGGACGTAGTATCCCTTCACCGGCCGAGTGTCCGAGTCTTCGAGACGGGGGTCCCGCGCCTCGACCTCGACCCTCCACGCCATGTAGAGGATCAGGAGCCCGCCGGCGATCCCGACCCAGCGTAGAATCGAGTCGGGGAGCTGGGTGAGGACGAAGACGGCGACGAAGGCCACCGGCAACTCGGTAGCCAGGGGAATCAGGGCCACCTTGAGGCCGGCTTCGAGGCCGCTGCGAAGGGTCGTGGTGACGACGAGGGTGAGGAAGGGCCCGGGAACCATGCCCGCGAAGAGCCCCAGGGCGCACCCGAGGAGGAGCGATTCGATCAAGCCTTCGTCTGCTCCCGAGCCGCCAGCCAATCGGTGAACTCCACCGTCCCGGGGAAGACCCGGAGGGCCTCGAAGGGAGTGGCCCCGGGAAGCTTCGCGTTCTCCTCGTCGGGGATCGGTCCCTGGTCCTCCACGCGGGCGCGGCCTGCCGGCGCGCGCACCATCCCGCCGCCCAGGGCGAGGGCGTAGGAACGGTCGGGGTCGTACGTCTCAGCGAGCCTGCGGACGGTCCGGACGACGTCGCTCCAGGCCCGTAGCGAAGAGAAGGAGATGCAGACCAGCTCGGCGCCGTACTCCTTCTGGAGGTCTTCCCAGGAATCCACGGGAACGTCGGCGCCGAGGAACCGCACCTGCCATCCCCGCTGCTCCAGAAGGAGGCGGACGGCGTTCGCACCGATGGCATGCCGTTCTCCCTCGGCGCACCCCACCAGGGCCACCCGGCCGGAGGCGGGTGTGGCGGGGCCGGAGGGAACGTCCCCCGTGGTCGGAATCAGGTCTCGCCGGAGCTGGAAGAGGGCTTCGGTCACCGTCTCGCTGGCCAGGTGCTCCCCACCCACCCCGAGGCGTCCTTCCTCCCACCACTGGCCCACGCCCTGCATGACCTCACGGGTGACCGCGTCCAGGAGATGGGGGAGGGTGTCGGGGTGGTTGCGGCCCAGATAGACCAGGAAGTCCTTGATCGGCTGGAACTCTCGCTCACGCATCCAGTCCTCCGTGAGTTGCCGGGCCGGCTCGAAGTCCCGGACCGTCGTGGCCGCCTGCTCGGCGATCCACACCGATCCCGCATCCGGCCCGAAGGCGGCCAGCTCCCGGGCCACGGCCCCCTCCGGTCCCCGACGAAGGGCCTCGCTCAGGTGGATTCGTCGGTGGCCGCCGTGGGTCCGGTGAAACGCCAGATCCCCGCGCTCGCACCACCGCTTGACGGTGGACGGATGCACCTCGAACAGGTCTCCGACCTGAGTCGTGCTCAGGGTCGGATCGGGGTCGATATCGGGGTAGATATCGGGGTCGAGATGGGTCGGCACCGGGGTTCGGGCGGTCAGGGTGTGCGGGTCGGGACTTCCCCTCCGCCCTTCCGGAGAACCCGGGTGGGCTTGTCCTCCCGAACCTCCGAGATGTGGCATCCGTCTTCGCAGTCGTAGTAGATGCGAATCTGCCACTTCACCTGATTTCCGAAAGGAACCCGCTGGATCGTGGCATGATCGACGGTGCCATCGTGACGGCAGGTGTCATCGACTTCGACGGCGTAGGGGCGGTTCACGGACGGTGGCGGTTGGAAGTGGATGAGCGGCCCGATTCGCGGGATCAGCCCCGCGGGCCGATCGGATGTCCGGATATGGGGTACGGCGCCAGCGACCGGGGGTGCCGTTCAGGACGTGGGTGACGACTCTCAGGACCCGGTCGCGACGGACGGCACATGGTTGACGACGATCGGGAAGGAGGAGGACGCGCACGGTGATCGACTGGTTCACGGATCTGCACCCTGCCGGTCAGGCGTTCCTGGCTACCCTGGGCACGTGGGGCCTGACCGCCGTGGGAGCGGGGCTGGTCTTCTTCTTCCGCACCGTCCAGAAGACGGTGCTGGACACCATGTTGGGATTCGCAGCCGGCGTGATGATCGCGGCATCGTTCTGGTCTCTCCTCGCCCCCGCCATCGAGATGGCCGAGGCGGCTGGAGGAGTGCCCTGGATTCCCGCCCTGGTGGGCTTCGTGCTCGGGGGGGTGTTCCTCTGGCTGGCGGATCTTCTCCTTCCCCACGTCCATCCGGGGTTTCCCCGGCATGAGGCCGAGGGAGTCGAATCCCAGCTCCAGCGCAGCATCCTCCTCGTCCTGGCCATCACGCTTCACAACATTCCCGAAGGGCTCGCCATCGGTGTGGCGTTCGGGGGAATCGGGACGGAACTCGGCTCCGTGACCCTGGGAAGCGCCGTGGCCCTGGCTCTTGGGATCGGCATCCAGAACCTGCCCGAGGGAACGGCGGTCTCGGTCCCCCTTCGGCGAGAGGGGTTCGGGCAATTCCGCGCCTTCTGGTACGGGCAGCTCTCGGCCGTGGTCGAGCCGGTGGCCGCCGTCGTGGGGGCGGTGGCGGTTCTGACCGTCCGTCCCATCCTTCCCTACGCCCTCTCCTTCGCGGCGGGAGCCATGATCTACGTCGTGGTGGAGGAGCTGGTGCCCGAGTCCCAGGCCGAGAAGCACTCGGACTGGCCGACGATGGGAGCCATGGCGGGATTTGCGGTGATGATGTTCCTGGACGTGGCACTGGGGTGAGGCTCGAGAGGTGAATCGCCGGGACGACTCCCGGGGTGGGTCCACGAGACGACCCCGGGAGTGCCCTGCCGGAGGACCGGGCTGAACCGGAACTCCGGCCCGGCGGAGCCCTATGAATTCCTGGCACCAGCTTCCTGTTGCTGGGCCGGTTCCGAGGGCGACCATATCGGAGTGTCCTGTACCGAGCGGGGGAAGAGGGGATGCATGATCCAATGGAAAAGAACGTGGCCGGGATCTTCGGCGCCTTTCTCCTCGTCGGTGCCGTCGCGGCCGGCACCAGCGGTCCGGTGAGCGCCCAGAACTCCCCGGTGGGCGACGATTCCGGCCCGGCCCGGGTGGAAGCCGACCAGCGGGTGATCCTCGTGACCGGGTCCACCAGCGGGCTGGGTCGGGAGGTGGCCCTTCGCCTGGGTGCCGAGGGAGAGCACGTCATCGTGCACGGCAGGGACGACGAGCGGGGTCGGGAGGTCATGGAAGAGATCGACCAGGGGCCGGGAAGCGCCCGCTTCTACCGGGCCGATCTGGCGTCCTTCGCCGAGGTCCGGGAGCTCGCCCGGGCCATCCTACGGGATTACGATCGCCTCGACGTCCTTGTCAACAACGCGGGGATCGGATCCAGCAGCCCCGAGGGACGCCACGTGAGCCAGGACGGCCACGAGCTGCGCTTCCAGGTGAACTACCTTTCGGGCTTCCTCCTGACACGGATGCTCCTCCCCCTGATCCGGGAGAGCGCGCCGGCGCGGATCGTCAATGTCTCGTCCCTGGCCCAGACCGCCATCGACTTCGACGACGTCATGTTGGAGGACGACTACAGCGGTTCCCGGGCCTACGCCCAGAGCAAGCTTGCCCAGGTGCTCTTCACCTTCGAGCTGGACCAGCGGCTGGGTGAGGACTCCGGAATCACGGTCAACGCCCTCCACCCGGCCACGTATATGGACACGCGCATGGTCCGCGCCGCCGGCGTGGAGCCCCGGAGCACGGTGGACGAGGGAGCCCGAGCCGTGCTGAACCTGGTGAGCTCCGCCGAGGTCGGGAGCGGACGGTTCTTCGACCAGCAGGAGCCGGTCCGTGCCGATGCGCAGGCGTACGACGCCGCCGCCCGGGACCGACTCTGGGAGCTGAGCGAGGAGCTGACGGGGGTGGAGTGAGGAGACGCTCCGTTCGTGGAAGCATCCACGACGGGGGGAGGCTTCCTGTGGACACCGCCGCCCGACCGGCTGGAGGGGGCGAACCTCACCCGGTTTGTCCGGTGGATCGGGAAGACCGTCCCGCGACTTCCGACGGAGCACGGTGAGCTCCACCGCTGGTCGGGGGAAAGGAGCAGGCCCTCGCTTGCGGACGGAGCCGATTACAGGCATCTGAAGTCGGCAGATGCCCCTGGATTCCACCCACCGACAGGAGGCCGCGGTGCTCCGGTCCATCGGCGACGTCTTCGCACAGGTGGCTCGCAGGTTCACGCCGAGTCCCTTCGTCTTCGCCATCCTCCTCACCTTCGTGGTCTGGGCCGCCGGCGTCGGCCTCACCGACTCGGGTCCCTTCGACATGGTGGTCTACTGGTACGAGGGGTTCTGGAACCTCCTGACGTTCTCCATGCAGGTGGTCATCATCCTCCTCTCGGGCTACGTCCTGGCCACCTCGCCCCAGGCCCGGAGGCTCGTGGAGCACCTGGCGACTCTGCCCGCGTCTTCGGGACAGGCCATCCTCCTCATCGCCGGGGTGACCATCGTCACGGGGTGGCTCAACTGGGGGCTCGGGCTGGTCACCGGGGCGGTGATGGCCGTGGCGGTGTCGGAGAGCGCCGGAAGACGGGGCATCCCGATTCACTATCCCCTGGCCGCCGCCGCGGGCTACATGGGGATCCTCATCTTCGGGAGCGGCCTCTCATCCTCGGCTCCCCTCCTCGTGAATACCGAGGACCACTTCCTCTTCGAAGAGATCGGGCTCGTCCCGGTGGCGGAGACGATCCTCACCCCGTACAACCTGATCACCACCGCGGCCTTCCTTCTCGTGATCCCTTTCGTGCTCCGGGCCATGCATCCGTCGGAGGAGGAGTGTCGTCCCATCTCCGCCGAGGCCGTGAGGGCGTTCCGGGAGGATTCGTCCGGGGCCCAGGAGGAAGAGAAGCTCCTGGCGGCCCGGTTGGAGGAGAGTCGCTGGCTGTCCTATCCCGTCGCCCTGACCGGGATGGGATTCGTGGGGTGGTTCTTCTTCACCCGGGGCCTGGCCCTGGACCTGAACATCGTGAACTTCACGCTGATCATGGTGGGTATGGCCCTCTACGGGACTCCCGCCGCTTACGTCCGGGCCATGCAGCGAGCCGTCGGCGCTTCGACGGGAATCATCCTCCAGTTCCCGTTCTACGCCGGGATGATGGGGATGATGACCCTCTCGGGGCTGGTGGGGGTTTTCGCCAACGCCATCATCTCGGTCTCCACCCCCACGACCTTTCCCCTGGCCAGCATGTTCAGCGCGGGGCTGGTCAACTTCTTCGTCCCCTCGGCCGGGGGGCAGTGGGCGGTCCAGGGGCCCATCCTCATGGAAGCCGCTCGGGCTCTGGACGTCTCCGTAGGCCAGACCATCGTGGCGTTCGCCTACGGAGATCAGCTCACGAACATGATCCAGCCCTTCTGGGCCATCCCCCTCCTGGGGACCACGGATCTGGAGGCCCGGGACCTCCTCGGGTACACGGCGGTGGCCATGCTGGTGGCCGCCGTGATCTTCGGGGCGGGGGTGTCCCTGCTACCGCTGGTGACCGGGTAGGGGCCGGCGCAGGAGAGCGCCAGGCCCTATCCGCTCCGTCCTCGGCGGAGGATACGCTGGTCGCTCAGGTGCTCGCCGCCCACGCTCGTGCTGACGGTGGCGCCCCGCTCGCCGTCGGGACCCGGGGTGCGAGGGGAGTACTTGTCGTGCATCCGGCCCCGGATCACCTCCGACTCCCGGGGCGCGTCAGCGGCCGTCTCCCCTCGGGGCCGGAGATGATGGGGTCGGTGAGGTTCTCCCGGAGGACGAAGACGAAGCTCCCTTCGGCCCGGTCACGCTCCCCCTGGAACCTCGCGTTGCGGGGATGTAAACACCGAGGATTTCGTGGCCGCGCCGGGCCAGCCACGGAATCTCCTCGATGGAGGTGGCGGCCACGCTGGCCGCTCCCACGATCTCACCCGGGCCCAGGAGGGCGGTGAACCAGGCGGGCAGGCCCATTCGGCCGCCCGCCGCCTGGGGCGGGTCAGGTGGGTCCAGCCGCTCTGCCCGAACGCGGCGGCGACGAGGAGTCGCAGGAGGAGAAGGGACGGGCCGGTGAGCTCCGCCAGCTGTGGAAAGACGATGGGGTTTCCCGGTGCGGGGGTCGCGAATCGCGAGTCGTGTCAACGTCCTTGCCAGTACTCCTTCAGCTTCTCCACCAGCTCCCCGTTGACGGTGGGGTCCACGGGGACCTCCACCAGGGCCAGCTCCCCGGTGCCGAGGGTGTGGGAGAGGACCTCTCGGAGCTCTCCGTAGCTCTCGGGTCGGTAGCCCGCCACTCCGAAGCTCTCGGCGTACTTCACGAAGTCGGGATTCGAGATCCGGGTGGAGACGGAGCGTCCCCGGCTCATCGCCTGCTTCCACGAGATGAGGCCGTAGTCGTCGTCGTTGAGGACGATGGCCGTGAAGCCCACGTCGAGACGGCGGGCGGTCTCGAGCTCCTGTGAGTTCATGAGGAAGCCGCCGTCGCCCATCGCCGCCACCACCTGACGGCCCGGCTGGGCCAGCGCGGCGGCGATGGCGCCGGGGAGGGCGATTCCCATGCTGGCCAGGCCGTTGGAGATGATGCAGCCTCCGGCACAGTAGGTGGGGAAGTTTCGGGCGATCCACATCTTGTGACTTCCCACGTCGCTGATGAGGAGCCCCGAGTCGTCCATGACCTGACGCACCACGTGGATGGCGCCCGGTGCCGTGAAGGGGCGGCCCGAATCGGAGGCTGCTCCCGCGCCGGGGCCGCCGCCCGCTCGACCCCGGTCATCCGGCTGCATCGCACCCGGATCGGACGTGGCATCCGGCGCGTAGCTCTCCAGGTCCGATTCGATGCGCTCGCGCACCGGGGCGTACCACCCCTCCTCGAAGGACGGGTCCTCGTCGGCCAGCCGCCGGTCCAGCTCCAGGAGAGTGGCCGACAGATCACCCACGACCTCCACTTCGGGCTGGTAGTGGGCGTAGACCTCGGCGGGAACGAAGTCGGCGTGGACGATTCGCTTGTCCTTTTCCGGGTTCCAGGCTTCGGGCGGAAATTCGGCGATGTCGTAGCCCGCCGTGACGATCACGTCGGCCGCGTCGACGGCCGCCGCCACGTAGTCCTTGAAGCCCAGGCCCAGGACGTAGAGGGATTGTGGAAGGCGGTCCGAGACGGACCCCTTGCCCATGAAGGTGCTGGCCACCGGGATGTCGTGCCTCTGGACGAGGGCGGTGAGGTACTTGCTGGCCAGCGTCCGCACGCCGCCGTTCCCCGCGATGACGAGGGGGCGATGGGCTTCCAGCAGGATCTCCACGGTCCGGTCCAGGGCCGCGGCGTCGGGTCCGGGGCGGCGAACCGGTCGCGGGTCGAGGGGAACGGCATCCTCTCCCACCTCCTGGGCGGCCATGTCTTCCGAGACCTCGACGTGGGTGGCGCCGGGCTTCTCGAACTCGGCCAGCTTGAAGGCCTTCCGCACGATCTCGGCCACCGTCCTCGCCGAGGAGATGGCGGCGTTCCACTTGGTCACCGGCCGCATCATGTTCACCACGTCCAGGTACTGGTGGCTCTCGTGGTGGAGGCGATCGGTCCCGCCCTGACCGGTAAGTGCCACCAGGGGCGCCTTGTCCAGGTTGGCGTCGGCCATGCCGGTGATGAGGTTCGTCGCCCCCGGACCCAGGGTGGCGAGGCAGACTCCGGCCTCGCCTGTGATCCGGCCCCAGACGTTGGCGATGAAGGCCGCTCCCTGCTCGTGGCGGGTGGGGATGAACTCGATGGAGGATTCGGAGAGGGCGAAGAGGAGATCTTCGGTCTCCTCTCCGGGGACCCCGAAGACGTAGCGGACGCCCTCCTGCTCCAGGCAGCGGACGAGCAGCTCGGCGACGGTCATGCGAGGGGATCCCTGGTCGAGGCGAAGATCATGGTCGGAAGATGGCGATTCACGCGAGCTGATAGAACCCACCGATGATGGCGCCATAGAGGATGTGGGCCACCAGGGTCAGGATGGGGGTCCGCCGTCCGTAGTTCAGCCCGAGGAAGCCCGGGGGTTCCAGGGCCCGGGTGGGGTCCGGGCCGTGCTCCTCGGTGGCCATCCTGGGATGGATCTGGGGGACCAGGGGAAGGAGGGCCACCAGGACGATGACCCCGTGGGCCAGTCCCAGCCCCGAGCCCAGGAGGACGCCGGTCCGGCTCCATCGCTCGAAGATGACCGCGTAGAGGAAGGCGAAGGCCCAGCCGTTGACGAGGTGGAAGAGGAAGCCGATGATCTCGGCCTTCTTCCGGTCGGGGGTGAAGATGGTGCCCAGGATGAAGGACATCCCCATCCGGGAGAACCCGAGAGACCTTCCGGCGGCGGTCACCGTGGTCAGGACGAGGGTGGCCAGAAGGCCTCCCAGGATCGCGCTTCCGAAATTCCAGCTCATGCGGCGCTCGCCGCCGGGGTGCCGCCCTCGTCGTGGATGCGGCGCTCGTCCCCCGTGCCCGGTCCGCTGTTCATGCCGTCTCCGGCTCGGTGGCGAGCCCGGCCGCGGACCGCTCCCGGGGACGGCGACGCCCCATGCACTCGCTCAGGGTGAGGGCCGCGTCGATGAGCCCCACGTGGGTGAAGGCTTGGGGGAAGTTGCCCAGATGCTCGCCGGTCTCGGGATCGACCTCCTCGGCGAAGAGCCCGACGTCGTTGGCGTAGCCGAGGAGCTTTTCGAACCGCTCTCGTGGCTCGTCGGCCTTTCCCTGGCGGCAGAGGCACTCCACGGCCCAGAAGCTGGAGATTCCGAAGGCGCCTTCCCCCGGGGGAAGCCCGTCCGCCTTGTCCACGTAACGATAGAGAAGGGGCCCCTCCGCCAGCTCCTCCTCGATCCGCTTCACCGTGTTCTGCATTCGGTTGGAGGCGGGATCCTGATACCCGTAGCGCTGGAGAAGCAGGAGGCTGGCGTCGACGCTCCTCTCACCGAACGCGGTCACGTAGCTCTCCGTCTCGGTATCGTATCCCTCCTCCTCGACCCTCGCCCGAATCCGGTCCCGAACCTTCTGGAACTTCTCCAGAGGGACCGTGAAGTGGCCGTCGTGGTGGAACCGGATCAGCCGGTCGAGGGCGACCCAGCACATGACCTTCGAGTAGGTGTGGTGCTTCGGATCGGCCCGAATCTCCCAGATCCCCGAGTCGGGCTCGTCCCAGCAACGGCAGACCTCCTCGCCGAGGCGGACCAGGTGCTTGTGGGAGGAGGGGTCCAGGGTCCCGCCGCGGGCGACATACTCGTACGCACCGTCCATCAGGTCTCCGTAGACATCCAGCTGGAGCTGCTTGCGCGCCGCGTTCCCCACCCTGACAGGACGGGATCCCCGGTACCCTTCCAGATGATCCAGCTCCCGTTCGGGGATCCGGATCTCTCCGTGGACGTCGTAGATGGGCCGGGGCTCGGGCCAGCTCAGGGCGGTGGCATGGAGCAGCCACGACAGGAAGGCGTCGCCTTCCCGCGTGAATCCCAGTTCGAAGAGGGCCCGCAGCGTCATGGAAGCGTCCCGGAGCCAGCAATAGCGGTAGTCCCAGTTTCGGACTCCGCCGATCCGCTCCGGGAGGGAGGTCGTGGGAGCCGCGATGAGGGCACCCGACGGCGCGTAGGTCAGGAGCTTGAGGGTGAGGGCGCTCCGGGCCACTGCCTCCCTGAAGGGGCCGTCGTACTCCATCTGCGAGATCCAGCTCCGCCACCAGCTTACGGTGGCCTGGAGCTTCTGCTCGGCCACCGCGCCGAAGGCCGGGATCACGGCGGGTTGCCAGCGGGTGTAGGTGAGGGAAGCGTGACGGCGGTCTCCCTCCTCCAGGGTGGTCCGCCCCACCAGACCCACGCCTCCCGCCTCGGACTCGAGGGGGAAGTCCGCCCTGAAGAAGAGGGCGTTGGATCCGGCCTGATAGATGTAGCCCAGGGATCCCCGATCCTCGAGGCGAGGGCTCCGTCGCGCGTAGTCCGGGCGGGGCTCGCACCGCATCTCCATGGATACGCGTCCCTTCACGCAGTCGACGATCCGGAGGATCTGATGTTGGGGCCAGAGGACCTCCCGCTTCAGCTCCTCGGACGTCACCGGCATGAGGTCGGTGAGCTTGACCACCCCGTCGTCGGTCCGGAAGGTCGTCTCCAGGACGTTGGTGCTCGGGAGGTACCGGCGCTCGGTCTCGAATGGCCCTTCGGGACGGAAGGAGAAGCACCCACCCTGCGTTCGGTCCAGGATCCGGGCGAAGAAGGAGGGGCTGTCGAACCGGGGAAGACAGAGCCAGTCGATCGAGCCTCGGCCGGAGACCAGGGCCGCCGTCCGGCAGTCTCCGATGATCGCGTGGTCGCCGATGGGGGGGTAGCCCGGGGAGGGCGAATCGCCCCCCCGGACCGAGTCGTCCGTCAGGTCCGAATGGTCCGTGACGTCCGGGTCGTTCGACATTGCGAAAGCGCCCCTCATGCCCGCAGCGCGGTCAGGAGCTGGCGATCTTCATCGAGGTGCTCCAGGCGGGGATCCCGGAAGCCGGCCTCACGGAGCCAGCCCACGTATTCCTCCCGGGAGTACGTGTTCCCCTCTTCCGTCTTCAGAAGCATGATGAGGGCGAACCGGGCCGCCCGGGGGCTCGCGCCCCGCACGAACTCTGCGATGGCGCAGACGCCGCCCTCGGCCGTCACCTCGGCGACCTTCCGGAGGAGCGCCCGGTTCTTCCCCGGACCGTAGATGTGGAGGATGTTGCTCATGAGGACGATGTCGAAGGGCCCCGGAGGCAGGGGGTCTTCGTTGAAGTCCCCCCCCTCGAGTCCGATGGCCGGCTCGTCCTCCAAGCCGTACTCCGATGCCACGAAGCGCACCGTCTCGGGAAGGTCGAAGAGGACGACGTCCAGCCCCCGACGGGCGAACTCGCGGCTCATGTGCCCCGGACCTCCCCCGAGATCCAGCGCCCGCGCGGCGTTCGGGGCCCGCTCGAGACAGAGGTCGACCAGGCGGCGGATCCGTTCCCGGGGCGCTGCGTTCATGGCCGCCATGAAGCGGGCCAGGCGCTCACCCTCCCGGGCGGCGGCGTCCTGCGACGCTTCGTCCGGCTCGGCCGCGACCTGCCCGTCCGACTCGGTGGCCGACTCCCGACTCGACCGTTCCTCTTCCACGGGCCCCCCGGATTCCAGGACCCGGGGAAGCACGGTGAAGGCGCCCAGATTGTCGAGCCAAAGGGGGAGCCCACCGGCGGCGTAGTCGTCCGCGGACGGGTCGGCGAGCGTGCTGCGGGCCCGTTCGGTGAGGGAGTAGACGCCGTTCCGCGACCGGAGGAGGCCCGAATCGGCCAGGACCGCCAGGAGGATCCCTGTGGGCCGGAGCTCGAAATCGAGCCGCTCCGCCAGGTCCGGAGCGGTCGCCGGCTCGTCGGCCAAGGCCTCGAAGATCCCGGCGGCGCACGCGGCGGCCACCACCACCGTCTCCTCGGCCAGGTCCCGACGGGTGCCCAGTGGGATGTCCCAGAAGCCGGTTTCGCTCAAGAGCTCCTCTCCCGCCTCGCGGAATGCGTCAGACGTATAAGCCCCGGGGGACCCCGCTTCGTTCCGGGAAAGGAAGACCGAGGCTCGTCGTGAGTCGGTGGCTGCGAACGTTCGGCGCCCACGTGAGCGTCCGGGGGATTCGGCCGCCCTCCGGACTCGCTCCGCCTCGGAGCTCGATCACCTCCCGGCACGATTCAGATTCATCGGCTTCGAAGCCCCAGGGCGATCTCGACGGTCCGGGTATGGATCGAAACGGTATCTTCGGTTCGGAGCGCGTATCCTCCGGCGGGAAGGACCACCACGGGGACCCCGGCGTCCCGGCACGAGACGAGAACCCGCTCGTCTCTCCGTGCGAGCCCCTCCAGGGTCAGCGAGAGTCCCCCCAGGCGGTCCTCCCGGTAGGGATCGGCGCCGGCCAGGTAGAGGGCGACGTCGGGGTCGTGGTCGTCCAGGGCCCGGGGAAGGCTCTCGTCGAGGAGCTCCAGATACTCGGCGTCCTCGATGCCGTCGGGGAGGGGCACGTCGAGGTCGCCCGGAGGCTTCACCGGGGGGTAGTTGCGCTCCTGGTGCATGGAGAAGGTGAAGACCCGGTCGTCGTCGGCGAAGATGGCGGCGGTCCCGTTTCCGTGATGTACGTCCAGGTCGATGACGGAGACCCGCTCGACGGGCCGGGCGCGGCCCTCGTCCGGGGCCTCCGTGCTCCCGTCCTCGTCCGGGGCGGCACCGCTCGCCGCGCCGGCCGTGTTCTCGAGGATCTCGGCGGCTCCCACCCCAACGTCGTTCAGCAGGCAGAACCCTTCTCCGTGATCGGCGAATGCGTGATGGAACCCGCCGCCGAGGTGGACGCACACACCGTCCTCCAGGGCTCTCCGGAGAGCCATGACGGTGCCTCCACAGCAGAGGACCATGGCATCGCGGAGCTCGTCGCTGAAGGGAAGCTCGAGGCGGAAGATCTCGGCCGGCGAGAGGGAGCCGGTTCGGATTCTTTCCAGGTATTCCTCGTCGTGGACCCGACCCAGGGATTCCCAGCTCGCGGGCTGCGGTGCCACGAAGTCGTCGGCGACGGCGATCCCCTTCTCCAGGAGCCGGTCGTGGACCCGGCGATACTTGACCGTGGGGAAGACGTGGGGGCCGATGTCCACCTCGTACTTCGGCGACCAGACGATCTTCGGGTGTGGCAGCATTGCCCCCGTTCGGGGATCGGGTTCCTTTGTTGACGACTCAACGAGACCCTGCTGCCAGGAGAGAGTTCACCTCGATGGAAACGAAGCGCCCCACCGTTCCCGCCGCCGAAGAGATCCTCGGCGGATACTTCCCGGTCCTCGACCACGGCTTCGTGTCCCTGGTCGATTACATGGGTACCGACGCCGACGTGGAGCGGGCGGCCCGGGTGTCCTACGGGTACGGAACGCGGAAGGTCAGCGCGACCCGGGGGCTGATCCGGTACCTGAGGCGACACCACCACACCACGCCCAGCGAGATGGTGGAGCTCAAGTTCCACTGTGCCATGCCCATGTTCGTGGCGCGCCAGTGGATCCGGCACCGGACGGCGAACGTCAACGAGTACTCGGGGCGCTACTCCCTCATGCCCCTCCTCTTCTATCGACCCGAGCACGACCAGTTCGCCCTTCAGAGCCGATCCAACCGCCAGGGTCGGGAGGGAGGTCGGGCGTCCGAGCGCCTCTATTCGGAGGCCGTGGAGCGGTGGGAGGACATCCGAACCCGGGCTGCGGACGCGTACGCCTGGATGCTGAGCGAGGACGTGGCCCGGGAGCTCTCCCGCATCGACCTTCCCCTCTCGACCTATACCCAGTGGTACTGGAAGATCGACCTCCACAATCTCCTCCACTTCCTCACTCTCCGGGTCGACCCCCACGCCCAGTGGGAGATCCGGGAGTACGGCCGGGTGATGGCCGGGATCGTGAAGCGGGTCGCCCCCTTGAGCTACGAGGCGTGGGTGGACTACGACCTCGAAGGGGTACGCCTGAGCCGGGGGGACCGGAAGGCGCTCGCGGCCCTCCTCGAGGTGCTCGACGACGAGGACCCCGAGAGCGTGGTCCCCGGTGGCGGCGAGGGGGACGAGGGGGCAGGCCCACATGGGGGCGCTGCGGGTGCCGGCGGAATTCGCGCCAGGGAGGGGGCCGGGATGCTCACCGACGACGACCTGCGCGAGATGGGGCTGTCGGGTCGGGAGATCCGGGAGCTCGAGGACAAGCTCCGCCCGGCGACCGAGGTGTCGGACTTCGAGCTGGATCTCTCCGCCATGCGCTCGGCGAAAGAGGTGGGCAATGAAATGTACGAGGCCGTGCCCGGGGCGGACAGCCCGCCGGAGTGACGGAGAGCAGCCTCGGGTGACCGGGGGGCGGGGAGGGCGGAACGGCCCGGAAGAGCCGTCCCGCTCCCCTTCGAAGTGTCGGCGGGTCTTCAGGTCGTGCGTCTTGCGACCGGCCCCGTCAGATCGGGTCCGACTTCGTCAGCTTCCGGAGCCCGGAGAAGTCGTGGCGCCGCTCCGCGGGACGTAGTCGACCACCAGGGTGACTCGACGGTTGGCGATACCGTCTTCGGGACCCTGCGCGTCGGGATCGACGAGCCGATCCTCGTTCTCGCCGTAGCTCACGGCCCGGACGCGATCGGCGCTGAGGCCTGCATCTTCGGTCAGATAGGAGCGAACGGCATCGGCTCGACGCTCGCCCAGCTCCATGTTGTAGGCGTCGCTCCCGGCCGGATCGGTGAAGCCTTCCACCGTGACGGTGGCGTCGGGATAGTACGTCTCCGCCACTGCGGCGAACCGGTCGAGAAATTCGTAATCCTGCTCTCGGATCTCCGCCTCGTCATACGCGAAGTGGATCGGCGTGGAGAAGCGGAGCGACGTCTCGAGCCGCTCGACGGTGGTGTTGAACTCGTCCTGAAGGTCCTGGAGGTCCGATTCCAGGGAGTTCATGCGGTTCTCGAGCTGGGAGACCTGGGACTCGATCTGGTCGAACGCCTGCGCGTTCTCCTCATCGCCCTGGTTCATCTCCTCACGGATGTCCGCGAGCTGCGAGTCGACGTTCTCCTGGCTGGCGTATCCGCATGCCGAAGCCGTGAGGGCGAGCCCGAGACCGGCCAGCAGCACCAGGCTGCGTCGGCTCGTCGGAATGCGACCGCTCATCCAACCACTCATGGGTGACCTCCGTCGTTCTGGCTTTGATTCAGGGCCGGCGGCGCGTTGCCCGGACCGACCCACGTCACTTCGATCGGAATGCCGTGAATCCCTTTCCCCGGGACCCGCCGGACGTTCCATTGGTTACCATATTGCACGACCCGTGCCAGCGGTCCGGCCGGAAGGCCCCTCGAGGAGCCCGTTTCCGGCGATCGAGGGTCGCGATCCGGTGGTCGAGACGGGCACGACTCGCCGGGTCAACGACGGTTCTACACCCCACAGGGAGGATCTTTCCCATGACGGAGCATCACGGCGCGACCACCATCAAGG
>JBKHJU010000258.1:0-4217 GCA_046537985.1 Longimicrobiales bacterium | reverse complement strand
CCGGCGCCCGACGTCAACACGGGCCCCGAGGTCATGGCGTGGATCGTGGACGAGTACGCCAAGTTCGCCGGATACGAGCCCGGGGTGGTGACCGGAAAGCCCGTGGAGCTCGGTGGGTCCGAAGGACGCCTGTCCGCCACCGGGGCCGGCGTCGCCCAGGTCGCCCTCCGGGCCCTCGAGGAGGCCGGGATCGACCGGGACGGTGCGACGGTCGCCGTCCAGGGCTTCGGGAACGTCGGCACGTGGGCGGCCCGAATCCTGGATCGGGAAGGCGTGCGGGTGCGGGCGGTCAGCGACTCCGGTGGAGGAGTCTTCGCCGGCGACGGGCTCGACGTGGAGGCCCTCATCGACCTGAAGGAGAACGGTGGGTCGGTGGCGGAGTACGAGGGGAGTGCCGAGAGGGTGAGCAACGCGAGGCTCATGGCCCTCGACGTGGACGTCCTGATCCCCGCCGCTCTCGGGGGCGTGATCACCGAGGAGACGGCGAAGGAGATCGACGCCCGGATCGTGGTGGAGGGAGCGAACGGACCGACGACTCCGGCGGGCGACCGGGTTCTCGAAGCCAAGGAGATCCGGGTGATTCCCGACATCCTGGCCAATGCCGGAGGGGTCACGGTCAGCTACTTCGAGTGGGTCCAGAACGCGCAGAACATGAAGTGGGAGGGGGAAAGGGTGTCGAGCGAGCTGGAGCGTCACATGACGAGAGCGCACGACCGGGTATCCGACACGGCCCGGGAGGTGGGGGTCACCCTCCGGGAGGCAGCGTTCATGGTGGCGGTGCGGGACGTGGCGCGGGCGACGGAGTTGCGGGGACTGTGAGCGCTTCGGCGGGCGGCGGCGTTCCGCGTCCTTCGGATCTCCGAGCGATCCGATGAGCTACCGGGTGCCCGACGGTCGCAAGAAGGCCGTGCGGGCCGTCCTCGACCGGCTCCGTGCCGGGAGGAACGTCATCCTCACCACCCACGTGAACGCCGACGGGGACGGGGTCGGCTGCCAGATCGCCCTCCAGGACGCCCTCGAGCGGAGGGGGGCTCACGCCTGGATCGTCAATCCGACGACGTTTCCCGACCGGTTCGCCTTCCTCCTGTCGGACGGGTCGGTGGTCCTCGATCCCTCCAGTGAACGGACCCGGGAGATCTGTCGGGAGGCGGACCTGGCCGTCGTCGTCGATACGGGCGAGGCGTCGCGCATCGGCAGGGTCCGACCCCTGATCGAGCACCTGGACACCATCGTGGTGGATCACCACCCTCCCGGATCCGACCCCATCTCGGGGATCTCGCTCCGGGATCCGGAGGCGTGCGCCACCGGCGAACTCGTCTACGACGTCGTGAGCATGGCCGACGGCCCCTGGTCGGACTCCGTGCTCCACGGCCTCTACGTGGCCATCCTGACCGATACGGGCTCCTTCCGATTCAGCAACTCGACACCTGCCGCCCACCGGATCACCGCCGACCTCATCGAGCGAGGCGCGGATCCCGAGGGCCTGCACCGCGAGGTCTACGGTGCCCGGTCGGTCCGGAGCCTCCGTCTCCTGCAGCAGTCGCTGGAGACGCTGGACGTGGACGACGAGCGGCTGGTGGCGGGCATGGTGGTGCCCCGGGAGGCGTACGATCGCCTGGAGGCCACCCCGGAAGACCTGGAAGGATTCGTGGACTTTCCCCGGGGCGTGGAGGGCGTGGAGGTGGGAATCCTGTTCCGGACCACCCGGAAGGGAGATACCAAGATGTCCCTCCGCTCCAACGGAGAGGTGGACGTGAACGCCATCGCCCGTAGCTTCGGCGGGGGCGGCCATGTGAAGGCGGCCGGGGCGACGGTCCCCCGCCCCATCGGCGAGGTGGTGCCGAAGGTGCTCGAGGCGAGCCGGGACGCGGCTCGGAAGGCGCGGGAGGAGTCCTGAACAACCGACATCCGACGTCACCCAGGAACCCCGCATCGCTTCAGACGTATCCCCATGCGGACTATTGGAGCCGTCCCCGTGGGTGACGCGTCCGGCCGGGGCGACGACCCGGGGGCGCCCGCGGCGCTGCCCAGGACCATTCGGACCGTGTGTGAGCGCCTCGGCGTCGCCGCCGTCGACCGGCTCTGGATCTTTCCGCCGCTCCGCCGCGGGCGGAGGGAGTGGGGCCTGGTGGTGGCCAGCGAGTTTCTGGAGAGTGACGAGCGACGTCGCCTCCACACCGCCCGCTACCTGGCCGAGGTCACAGGGCGGGGTCTCGAGTACGAAGTCGACGTCACGGGGGAGGGGATCCTGCCCCTGGATCGTTTCTCGAGGGTCCTCACCGGAGTGGCGCGGCGCGCGAAAGAGGATCTGGGAGATCCCCGGAGCGTGGAGATCGCCGGCGACTCCCGGGCCCTGGAGGATCTCCTGGACGAACTGACCCCGGCCGACGTGGAGGCGTGGCAGCAGTGAGCACCGAAACCCGACAATCTCCCTTCGTTCGGCTCTTCGCCCGGTATCTGCGGGAGCAGGGGCTCCCCGTGACCCACCAGCGCGAGGCCGTGGCCCAGGTGGTCTTCGCCTCGGAAGAGCACCTGTCCGTGGACGACATCGAACAGCGGCTGCGGGAGCAGGGCGAGCGCCTGGGGAAGGCGACCATCTACCGGACCCTCGACCTGCTGGTGAAGAGCAAGCTGGTCGAGGAGCACGACTTCGGGGAGGGCTTCAAGCGGTACGAGCATCGCCTCTCCCAGCAGCCGGTGCACGAGCACCTCATCTGCCTCGAATGCGGCAACGTGACCGAGTTCCAGAGTGACGACGTACACAAGATCGAGGCCGAGGTGACGGCCCGACACGGGTTTCGCCCCACCCGGCACCGGCTGGAGATCTACGGGCTCTGCCAATCCTGCCACGAGGCCGGAGTGGAGCTTCCCACCATGGGCTTGACCTGCCCCATCGAAACCGTATAGATGGGCGGGCCGCAGTGCTTCCGGCACGCCGTCGAACGTGCCGGGTCGCGCCCTCTCGTCCGATCCACCATTCTTCTTCGAATTCCCGATCGACGGTCGGCACCGTCGCTCTCTCACGAACGCACCAGGAGTCCACACGGTGTTCCAAGGACCGCAATTCGTCCCCGGAAAGGCCTTTTTTACGGCCGGCGTGGGAATCCACAAGGAAAAGCTCACCAGCTTCGAGATGGCGCTACGCGACGCCGGCATCGCACAACACAACCTGGTGCGGGTCTCGTCCATCTTCCCGCCGGGCTGCGAGATGGTCTCCCGGGAGGAGGGGTCCGGGCTGCTGAGGCCGGGTCAGGTGGTCTTCTGCGTGCTGAGCGAGGCCGCCACCAACGAGCCCAGCCGGCGGATCGGATCGTCGGTGGGAGTGGCCATCCCGGCTGATTCGTCGAAGTACGGATACATCTCCGAGCACCACGCCTTCGGTCAGTCGAAGCGGGCCATGGGCGACTATGCCGAGGACCTGGCGGCCTCCATGCTGGCTACCGTCCTGGGGGTCCCCTTCGATCCCGACGAGGCGTGGGACGAGCGGAGGGAGCAGTGGAAGCTCTCCGGCAACATCGTCGAGACCCAGAACCACACGATCGTGGCCGAAGGACCCGAAGAGGGGGAGTGGGTCACCACGGTCTCGGCGGCGGTCTTCTGCGGCTGAGCGGGATCCCGCCTCGCGTCCGCCTCCACGATGCTCCCGAAGCCGCTCGCCCCGTGATTCCGACCTCGGACACGCTGCCGGCCCGGACGGGCGGCTGGATCCATGGGTGAAGCTCCGAACCAGATGCCCACCCCCTTTCTCGGATCGGAAGCGGCCGCCCACCGTCTGGACGACGCCCGGGCGGCGGTTCTCCCAGTGCCCTACGAAGCCACCACCAGCTATGGCGGAGGCACGGTTCGGGGGCCGGAGGCCATCCTGGACGCCTCCCGGTACCTCGAGCTCTACGATCAGGAGCTCGGAAGCGATCCGTCCCGTGATGGCATCCACACGCTTCCGCCCCTCTCGTTGTGCGAGGACGACCCGGCCGCTGCCATGACCGAGCTGGAGGAGTCCTACGCTCGCGTCCTCGAATCCCTGGAGGGTCGCTTCCTCGTCATGCTGGGCGGGGAGCACGCCGTCTCGGCTCCCGCGATCCGCGCCCACGCGGCCCGGCTGGAGACGGCGGGGAGCTCCGAGCGGATCCAGGTGCTCCAGCTCGATGCCCACGCCGACCTCCGGGAGAGCTACGAGGGCAGCCCCTGGTCTCATGCGTCGGCCATGGCACGGGTCC
>JBKHJU010000257.1:0-4218 GCA_046537985.1 Longimicrobiales bacterium | reverse complement strand
CTCCTCGATGGTGCACTCCTGCCGGTCCAGGTCCTCCAGCGTCTCGAATCGTTGGACCACCTGCCGCTCGAGGTTCCCGTACGGCATGGGGTGGCGGACGACCCCGACCCGGGTGCCATCGCCCCCACGCCGGAGGTCGTCGGCACCCCGCCGGGTCACGTCGCCGGCCGACCGGCTTCCGCGGATCGTCGAATCCGTCAGCGCCACCACCAGATGTCGGGAGACGGCGCTCTTCCCACAGCCCGTTCTCACCGCGCACACGGCGACGCACGGCCGCGCCACGGGAAGCTGGGTGGCTTCGACGGGATAGGTCCTGAAGACGGCCCCGGCTCTCTCCACCCGGTCCCGGACGGCCCGTACCTCGTCCAGGGAGACGTCCGAGTAGGCGAAGACCGCTTCGTCGATCCCGTGCTCCCGGATGACGTCCTCGAGCTCGGCCTCGGGCCGCACCGGGATCCCCTCGGGATAGAGGGATCCGGAGAGGACGGGCGGGTACCGGCGCTCCTCGATGTGGGGGATCTGGGCGGCGGTGAATGCCGCCACCCGGCTCGACGGGTCGTGGCGATACCGGGTGTTGAAGACGTGGAAGTCCCGCCCACCGGCGCCCAGGATCACGACGCGGGTGGGTGAACCGTCCGACGCGGCAATGCTCGTGACGTCGTGGGCCATGCCGAAAGCTCACTCAAGACGAAAGCGGATGGAAGTCTCCGCACCCTCCGACGGCAGCGTCCTTGACGGGATATTAGGCTAACCTAATCTTATCTTTAGGTATCGCTCAACGCCGGGGCCCGGAGTCGCCCCGGAACCCGTCGTCCCGTCCCATCGCCACTGGTCGCCATGCACCCGATTCGCCGTTTCGCCCGGTCTCGTCCACACCTCCGATCCCTCGGTCGGCTCGTCCTCGCCACCTCGGTCACGGTCGCGGCGGCTGCGGTCTCGGCCGTCGTCTGGGCGCTGTGCGTGCCCACGGTGGCCGCCGCCCAGACCCACTCGCTCCGGGGCATCGTCGTCCGGGAGAACGGAGCACCGGTGTCGTGGGCGAGCGTCACCTTGTCCGGAAGCCAGAGCGAGAGCGTCGCCGGGCTCGACGGGACCTTCCGCATCCCCGGGCTGCCGCCGGGCGAGCACACGCTCCTGGTGTCGGCCCAGGGATTCCGTACGGTCGAGCGCCTGGTGAGAGTGCCCGGAAATGGATCGGGGTCCGGGGCTGCCCCGGGATCCGACGCCGAACGGAAGCCCGGCGACGTTCCCGCGTCCGGTGATCCGGCCTCCGGCCCGGTCGTCCGCATCGTCCTCGAGCGGGATCCGGTGGCCCTGGACGGCGTCACCGTGACCGGCACCCGGAAGCGGGAGTCGGTGTCCGAGTCCCCGGTGAAGGTGCAGGTGGTTCCAGTGGGAGTCCTCCAGCGAAACGCCACCAACAACCTGACCGAGGCCATCCAGTACGTGAACGGCCTCTACAACCAGGTGGACTGCGGGGTCTGCTACACCAACAACATCCGCATCAACGGGATGGAGGGCCCGTACACCGCCGTCCTCATCGACGGTATGCCGCTCCTGAGCTCCCTCGCGTCGGTCTACGGGCTCAACGGGATCAACCCGGCCCTCATCGAGCAGATCGAGATCATCAAGGGGCCCTCGTCCACCCTCTACGGCTCCGAGGCCATGGCGGGGGTGGTGAACGTGATCACCAAGGATCCCCGCTTCACGCCGAGGCTCGCCGTGGACGCCAGCGCCACCTCCGACGCCGAGGCGAACGTGGACTTCGCCCTCTCCACCGAGCCCGGCGACGTCAGCGGCCTCCTCAGCGGAAACGTGGCCTACAACGACCGCTTCGTCGACGACAACGGAGACGGCTTCAACGACTTTCCGCTGAATCGGCGCGGGGTGCTCTTCGGAAAGGCGGACTTCTTCGACGACGGCGTCCGGCGGGGAAGCCTGAGCGCCAAGTACCTGTACGAGGACCGCTTCGGAGGCGTGGAGGAGTGGACCGAGGCCCACCGCGGGAGCAGCACGGTCTACGGCGAATCCATCTACACGCACCGGGCCGAGGTGTTGGGCTCGTGGCTGCCGGCCGGTTCCGACGCCTTCCGCGTCGAGGGCTCCTACACCTGGCACGACCAGGACAGCTTCTACGGGGACACCCGGTACGACGCCGTCCAGCACATCGCCTACGGCAACCTGATCTGGAGCGACCGGAAGGGAAGCCACGACGTCCTGGCCGGCGCCACCCTTCGCCACCAGGTCTACGACGACAACACCACGGCCACGAACCGGGCGGAGCGTCGCTTCATCCCCGGCGTCTTCGTCCAGGACGAATTCGACTGGTCGCCGGCCTTTTCCCTGCTCGGGGGGCTCCGGGCGGACCACCACGAAAGCCACGGCACCATCTTCTCTCCACGGGTCGCCGTGAAGTGGTCTCCCCTGGAGCACACCACGTTCCGGATCAACGGGGGGACCGGCTTCCGGGTGGTCAACCTCTTCACCGAGGACCACGCCGCCCTCACCGGCGCGCGGGACGTGGTCATCGAATCCGAGCTGGAGCCCGAGCGCTCCCGGAGCGTGACCCTCAACGTGAACCAGGTCATCGAGTTCGGGCCGAATCCCATGATGATCGACCTGGACCTCTTCCACACCCGGTTCTCGAACAAGATCGTCCCGGACTACGACCGGGACCCGAATCTGATCGTCTACGACAACCTGGCGGGCCACGCCGTCAGTCGGGGGGTCTCCCTCTCCCTGAACCAGAACGTGGACTTCGACCGCTTCCTCTACACGGTCGGGATCACGTACCAGGACGTGTACTCGATGGAAGGCCCTTCGCGCGAGGACGAGTTCTTCGCTCCGGCGCTCCGGGTGGTGGGAAGCGCCACCTACACCTTCCGCTCCCTCCCCCTGAAGCTGGACTACACGGGGAGCGTCACCGGTCCCATGCGCCTCCCGTCGTACGACGAGCCCTTCGTCCGACCGGAGCGCTCCCCCACCCACTCCATGCACAACTTCCAGGCGTCGTGGCGCCTGGACGAAGGCTCGGAGCTGTACCTGTCGGTGAAGAACTTATTCGACTACGTCCAGCCCAGCGCCCTCGTCGATCCCGCGAATCCCTTCAGCGACTCCTTCGACACGGCCTACGTATACGGGCCGCTCCGGGGACGCCACCTCATGCTGGGATTCCGTTACGCAGTGGGCCGGTGAGGACCGAAGCCCGCGGCCCGTCGTCGACGGCCGACACTCGCCCCTCCTTCCCGGGTCCGGGCCTGACGGCTCGCATTGCTCTCACGGCGCAGACGGCTCTGGTCGCCGTCGTCCTGGTGAGCGCCCCTTCGCTGAGCGCCCAGGATCCTACCGGCCGGGAAGCGACGGGCACGGACCCGACGACCTCGGGCACGACGGCCCGGGGCGCGACGATCTCGGATGGCACGGCCTCCGATGGGACGCCCCGGGACGACGTCGCCGAGCTCGATGTCTTCGGCGACGCCGACTTCGGGTGGCGCATCCGGCCCCTGGACGGAGAGCCCACGACCCTCGAAGCGTTCCGGGGGCGGATCCTATTCATCAACCTGTGGGCCTCCTGGTGCCGGCCGTGCGTCCGGGAGATGGCCAGCATCGAGAGGCTCCGGGACCGCGTAGCCGACACGGACGTCGAGTTCCTCATCGTGGCCGCCGAGGACGAGCGTCCGGTCCGCCGGTTCATCCGCCGGCACTCCTACGACCTTCCCATCTACCTGGAAGAGCAGCGCATCCCGCCGGCCTTCGGGCTGATCGGCCTCCCCACCACCTGGGTCGTGGACCACGAGGGCCGCATCGTGCTTCTCCGCCACGGCGAGGCCGTGTGGGATACCGACGACGTGGAGGCGTTCCTCCGGAGCCTCGCCCGAGACCCATGACCCGCCCCCTCGGGAACTCCCGGCATGCGTCCCGATGTGACGAATTTGACTTTCCAGTCGTCCCTCGGATGAACCACCCGACGGGGGCTCCGGCCACCCTCGCCAAGTCAATGGCGGGTGGCCGGTCCCGGATCACGAGCCTGCATCCGATGGAGGACTTCATGTTCCGCTTTTTCAAGCGTATCGTCCTGCCGATGCTGCTGCTGCCCCTGGTGGCGGTGGCATGCGACGACGGGACGGATCTCGACCAGACCAATCTCTCGGTGGAGCTGACCGACGACCCCGGTGAGCACGTGGACAACGTGTGGATCGGGATCGAGGAGATCTATCT
>JBKHJU010000256.1:0-4237 GCA_046537985.1 Longimicrobiales bacterium | reverse complement strand
CTCCGAGCGCACCGGTAGCGGTGCGCACCGATCCATCCTTCATGGTCTTTCCTGCCTGTTCGATTGCCTGGACGACGGGATTGGAAGCCCTCGAGGGCTGCGGAAGCTGTACAGGACCGCCCCCCGATCGGTTCCAACCGACACCTTCTCGGTACCGCTGGTCGGCACGGGTGCCGAGCCCTTGGCCGCCTCCATCGGTCCGCGTTATCCTCTGGTGGCGAGGAGCGAGCATGAAGCGACGGTGGGAATCTTCGAGGGAGGGTCCAGAGCCATGGGTTACCGAACGAACGCAGATCGGATCCTCGACAACATCGATCGGAGCCGGAACAGGGAGGACGAGAGTCGCTCCGACGATCGCCAGGCCACGGGGAGGGAGCTGGACACCCAGGTTCCGGGCCCGGACGCCACGACGCCGGAGAGGACGAAGCGGGTCTTTCGGGCCGTGGAACGAGCCTACATGAAGGCGGCCCAGCGGGAAGCGCTCGGCCGGCTCGCCGCCCGCTTCCGCTCCATCGGCGACATCGCCCACCATCACGCCCGAGGGGATGTGTCCGTCTCGATCCGGTACCTGGACGACTCCCGCTCCGACGACGTCGGTATCACCCCCTTCGAGATCCGACCTACCGCCATCGTGGGAGCCGAGGAGGAGTCGGGTAGCCGCCGGGCCGACGTGAACGCCCTTCGGGTGCTTCGGCAGGAGCTCCGAGCCGGCGTTCTGGTCGCATACGAGAAGATTGAATCCCGGGTCCGGGACGCGGTCCGGGATCGGGCCGACATGGGGCATCTGGAAGTCCGGGTGACGATGGATCTACGACCCGCCCGGTGAGCTCTCGGCCCGCCCCCTCGAGCCGGGTCGGTCTCCGGGGGCTCGCCGTCGCTTGCCTCCTTCTGCTCGCCGCCGTCGCCGTCCTCGACGTCCTCCGTGCCGACTCCGTTCTCCGAGCCATCTGGGACGGCATCTTCGGCCCACGTTCCTTCTGGAGGGGATTCCTCCGAGACCTCGAGCGAAGCTGGCCCCGCTGGTGACTCCCGGGGCGGGAGCCCGAAGAACGGACCCCATCCGGGGCCGGTACCGCGGACCCGAGGCACGGAGCCTGGCCACGAGCCCATGTTCAACGGATCCATTGCGACATGAGGGGCCCGATCGTTCGTGAAGTGGACGGTGGAGTCGACATCGTCGTGCGAGTCCAGCCGCGGGCTTCCACCTCGGAGGTCGCCGGCCCCTACGGAGACCGGGCCGTGAAGGTCCGGGTGACGGCTCCCCCCGTCGACGGAGCGGCGAACGAGGAGCTCGTGTCCTTCCTCGCCGAGCTCTTCGAGATACCCTCCCGGGACGTGGAGCTGGTCCGGGGCCACGGAAGTCGGGACAAGCAGCTCCGGGTCCACGGAGTATCCGTGTCCGCCGCCCGGCGTCGCCTGGGCATCTGACCCCTACCGACGTGGCGCCGTCCACCGGAGATCCCGTGCTTCTCCTGTTCCTCGACGGAGTCGGGATCGGTCTCGACGAGCCGGCCCGCAATCCGTTCTTCGCGAGCCGCCTGCCCACCCTCAGGAGCCTCCTGGGAGGGGAGCTCCCGACCCTCGATCGACCCAGGATCGAGGGCCCCGGGGGAGTGGCTCTCCCCCTCGACGCGACCCTGGACGTGCCCGGAATTCCCCAGAGCGGAACCGGACAGACCGCCCTCCTCACCGGGCGGAATGCCCCCGAGCTCTTCGGGCGCCACTTCGGGCCCTGGACCCCCGTCCGGCTCCGGGACCTCCTGGACGAAGAGAACCTGCTCACCCGGGCCGTCGATTCAGGCCTTCCCGTGGCTTTCGCCAACGCCTATCCCCGGGGATGGCCCGGGTCCCGGCAGAGCCGCCGGCTCGCCGCCCCTCCGCTCGCCGCTCGGTCCGCCGGGCTTCTCACTCGCCACGCCGAGGAGCTGGCCCGGGGAGAGGCCGTGGCCAGCGAGATCGTGAACCGGGGATGGCGTCTCCACATGGGATTCGACTCACTCCCGGAGGTCACCCCCCGGGAGGCCGGGGTCAACCTGGCACGGATCGCGGCCCGAAATCGGCTCACGTTCTACGCCCACTACGACACCGACCACGCGGGCCACCGGGGAGAGACGACGGAAGCCGTGGAGGCCCTCGAGCGCGTAGACGCCTTCCTCGGCGGAATCGTCGACGGAGCGGACGAGAAGCTGGTGATCGTGCTGGCCAGCGATCACGGCAACGTGGAAGACGTGACCGCGCAGCACACCCGAAATCCCGCTCTGGGCCTGGTCCACGGACCAGGATCCCGGGAGATCGCCTCCCGCCTCTCCCGCATCACCGACGTGGCCGACGTGATCCTGGAGCTCGTGGGCGTGGGGTCCGACATTCTCGGGGGACGATCGGGTCCCGTCGGAGGACGTTGAGCCACGGCCGTTCCACCCATCCCGTCGCCCCACCGGGGCCGGCATCCTGGGAGCCATGAGCTCCACACGCCCCCCCCTCGAGCCCGAGGCGCCGTCCGATCGGTCCGGGATGCCACTGCGGGGGCCCGAGAGGCGGAGCCACGACTCCACGCCGAACGTGCGGGCGTCCGTCGCTCCCACCCCTCGCAGACGTTACCGCTCTCCCACCCTCGCCCGCCCTCAGCCTCGCATCCTGGGGCGGCTTCTCGTGGAGCGACGAGCCGTCTCCGAGGAGGACCTTCGGGCCGCTCTTGCGGAGCAAGCCGAGTCCGGGAGCCGGATCGGCGAGATTCTGGTCCGTCGGGGAGTCACCGACGAGGAAGCGGTGGCCCGCTCCCTGGCGGACCAACTGAACCTCCGCTACGAGGCGCCACCCCTCCGGCCCGCCCCCGATGCGGTGGCCGCCGTCCGCTCCGAGCTTATCGACACCCGCGCCGTGATGCCCCTGGAGATTTCGGGTCGAACCCTTCGACTGGCCATGGCCGACCCGCTGGACGTGGCCACCGTGGACGACATCCGGTTCCAGACCGGCCGGCGGATCGAGCCCGTGGTCACGACCCGGGAGGCCGTGCGTCGAGCCCTGGTCGGGGTGGACGGCGGTCATCTGGAGCAGCTCCTGCGGGAGCTGCCGTCCTCCCTGCCGGAGGTCCGGGAAGACGATCGCGAGACCCTGGAAGCCGTGGCCCGTTCGACTCCCGTGGTACGACTCGTGGAATACCTTCTGCAGCGCGCCGCCACCGAGGGGGTGAGCGACATCCACGTCGAGGGTGGCTCCGACACCCTCCGGGTCCGCTTCCGCATCGACGGACTCCTCCGGCCCGTGACGGAGCTCCCCGAGCGGAGCCACGCGCCGATCCTCAGCCGGCTCAAGGTGGTGGCCGGCCTCGACATCGCCGTCAAGAGGAAGCCCCAGGACGGATCCTTCCGGTTCGAGCACGAGGATAGGGAGCTCGCGGTTCGTCTCTCGACCCTCCCCACCTCCGACGGAGAGAAGGCCGTTCTCCGGATCCTCGATTCGTCTCGGGTGCCCGAGAGCGTGGAGGGTCTGGGCCTCTCTCCGGAGGACCTCGGTCTCTTCCGGAGCCTGTTGAAGGCCGGACAGGGGGTCATACTGGCGGCGGGCCCCACCGGCTCCGGAAAGAGCAGCACCCTCTTCGGGGCGCTGGCCGAGGTGGATCGGCAGATCCTGAACGTGGTCACCCTGGAGGATCCGGTGGAATACCGACTCGACGGGGTGGCTCAGGTCCAGGTGGAGCCCCGATCCGGTCTCTCCTTTCCCGCCGCCCTGCGGTCCGTGCTGCGCCAGGACCCCGACGTGGTCATGGTGGGGGAGATCCGGGACCGGGAGACGGCGGAGATCGCCATGGCGGCGGCCGTGACCGGACATCTCGTCCTCTCCACCATCCACACCACGGACGCTCCCGGGGCCGTCACCCGTCTGGTGAACATGGGGGTGCCCCGGTATCTGGTGGCCGGAGGCCTCGCCGGTGTGGTCTCCCAACGGCTGGTGAGGCGGCTCTGCCCGGCCTGTCATGGACGGGATCCCGACTGCGAGGCCTGTCCGGACGGATACCGGGGCCGGACCGGGGTCTTCCAGGTCCTGGCCATGACCGATCCCCTGAAGGAAGCGGTGATTCGGGGGGCACCCGCCGGCGATCTGCGGCGGCTTGCCAGGGCCGCCGGCATGAAGACCCTCTTGGAGGACGCGAGGCGGAAGGTCGCCGAAGGAATCACGTCGGTGCACGAGGTTGCGCGGGCGGTGAACGCCGGGGCCGCAACGACCCTACCATGCAGTG
>JBKHJU010000255.1:0-4238 GCA_046537985.1 Longimicrobiales bacterium | reverse complement strand
CTGTCGGGCCGGGTAGGCATGGGCGGAACACACTGGACGCATCGCTGGCCAGGGCCACTCCCTCGCCGGCATGTTGGAGGTCCGTGGACTTCGGGACCTCACGCGAGATCATCGCACGATTCCATCACACGAGACCATCGGCGCAGCGGGAGTGAAGCGCGTGTCAGGATTTTCAGAGCTGGGACTTTCGGAGGAGCGTCTGGCGGCCATCGAAGCCCTGGAGTGGACTTCCCCGACACCCATTCAGGTGAAGGCGATCCCCAGGGCCCTCGAGGGCCAGGACGTGGTGGGGATCGCCCAGACCGGAACGGGTAAGACGGGGGCGTTCATGATCCCGACCCTCGAGAAGATTCGGCCGGATGAGGGCTTCCAGGCCCTCATCCTCTGTCCCACCCGGGAGCTGGCCCAGCAGGTGGACGAGGACACCCGGGCCCTGGCCAAGGGGACCACCCTCCGGTCGGCGGTCATCCACGGGGGCGTTCCCTACGGACCCCAGCGGGCCGCCCTCCGGGAAGAGGTGGAAGTGATCGTGGCGACCCCCGGCCGGTTCATCGACCTGATGGACCAGGGTGACGCCGACGTCTCGGGGGTCGAGACCTTCATCCTGGACGAGGCCGACCGCCTCCTGGACATGGGCTTCCGCCCCCAGATCGAGGACGTCCTGCGGGAGCTTCCCCGGAAACGACAGACCATGCTCTTCTCGGCCACCATGCCAAACGGCGTTCACGCCCTGGCCCTCCGGATCACCGAAGACGCCCTCTGGGTGGAGGCGGCTCCCTCCGGGACCGTGGCCACGGGGATCGACGAGCGGATCTACATGGTCAAGCCCGAGAAGAAGCCGGGCCTCCTTCTCCACCTCCTGGAGCAGCCCGACTGGGACCAGGTCCTGGTCTTCACCCGGACCAAGGCCGGAGCCGACGCTCTCCGGGCCCGGCTGGAGCGCGAGGGCGTTTCCACGGCGGCCATGCACGGAGATCGGAACCAGAAGGAGCGGGTCCGTGCCCTGGACCGCTTCGCCACGGGGAACGTGCGTGTCCTCGTCGCCACCGACGTGGCCCAGCGGGGCCTCGACGTCGAAGGGATCTCCCACGTGGTCAACTACGACATCCCCACGGATCCGGAAGACTACGTGCACCGGATCGGGCGAACGGGTCGCGCCGGCGCCGCCGGAACCGCCATCACCTTCATCACCGGGGCGGACCTGGGATACCTGAAGAGCCTGGAGTACCGTCTCGGTCGGGAGCTGAAGCGGGTGAGCCTGGAGGGTTTCGACTATGCCGGAGGGTCTCTCCGCGACGAGCGGGACGAGCGGGCCCACGGAAGGTCGGGACGGGGGATGGGCTCCCGTCTCGACATGGAGCTGAGCGAGGAGGAGTTGGCCCGCCTGCTCCAGCATGGCGGTTGAGAGCAGAGCGAGCCGTGAGAGAGACATGATCCTTCGCAGGTACGGCACCACCGTTCAGAGCGTGACGCTCAACTTCGATGCCCGGGCTATCAGCGAGGTGGGGTTTCGACGGGACCACTCCTTCTCCCTGCCCGCGGACGAGTTCGACGAAGCGTACGAGAAGGTGGACGAGCGGGAGCTCGCCACCACGTCCGAGAGCGCCGTCCAGGACGAGGGTGAGACGGCGCTCCTGGACCAGCTCGAGGCGCGGGTTCTCGACCTCGACGAGAAGCTCGACGACGACCACGTCCTCCTCGTGGAGAACACCGCCGAGGACTATCCGAAGACCCGGGACACCAAGAAGGAGGTCGTGATCGAGGGGAAGAACCGCCTCCACTTCTCGTGGCGGATCGATCCCCCTCTCCGCCTGGGAATCTACCGAAGGAAAAGCTCCTGAGATGACATGTCCCGGGGGTCCGCCCGTTCCTGCGACCCGTCGCCGCCGCTTTCCCCTTCCCCGGCCCCTCTTCCTCTCCGTCCTCTCCCTCCTCGCCCTCGGGCTCGCGGCGGGCTGCACCTTCGAGCGCCGGCCCCAGACCCAGGTGAACGCCGAGCCGGGCCAGATCCAGGCGCCGGTGCCCGATGAGCAGGCTGCTTCCTTTCTCGAGGGACTCCAGGCCGCTCGGCTGTCGGGGAGCGAGGGGGAGCTGCGCGACATGCTCCACCCCGAAGTGACGGTGATGTTGGATGGACGGATCCTTCCGCTGGATGGACCGGAGGCGGGTCGCTCGCGGGCAGGAGCGACGCCCGAAGACGGCGATGGTGGAGCCGCGGGCGTGAAGGACGACGGGAACGACGGCGGGAACGAGGACAGGGACGGGGACGAGGACGGAGACCGGCTCGGAGAGGAAGGGGGAGACGAAGGTGGGGACGCGGGCGGTCGATCGGCCTGGACCGTATTGGCTCGGACCAGGCCCCCGGTGGGGCCCGGTGGGGTGCCGCCGACCGTGACGGATTCGGCGGTCCTCGAAGGAGGGGCGTTCTTCGTCGTGGACTACGAGGCCGACGTGGAGACCTTCTTCCTGGCTCGGGACTCCGCCGGGTGGAGCCTCCGCCTGCTCCACCGAACCACCGGAGACGGTGGATCTCCATGACCTCGGCCGGGGACATCCGGAACGCCCGGGGGCGGATCCGGAACGACCTCGTCCTCACGCCCTGCACCGAGTCCCTGGCATTCGACGACCTGGCGCCCTGCCGCCTCTTCATCAAGCTGGAGAACCTCCACCGCACCGGCTCCTTCAAGGAGAGAGGCGCCCTGAACAAGCTCCTCCAGCTCACCGCCGAGGAGAAGCAGCGGGGGGTCGTCACCGCCAGCGCCGGCAACCACGGCCGGGGGCTGGCCTTCCACGCCGACCGACTCGGGATCCCCGCCACGGTGGTCATGCCCGTGACCACCCCCCTCATCAAGAGCTCCCGGACCGAGGCCTACGGCGCCCGGGTGGTCCTCCACGGCGCGGGATACGACGAAGCCTGGGAAAAGGCCCGCCGCCTCGGCGAGGAGGAGGGGACGGCGGTGGTGCACGCATTCGACGACGAGGCCGTGATCGCGGGGCAGGGCACCATCGCCCTCGAGCTCCAGGAGCAGCTGGACGAGATCGATACGGTCCTGGTGCCGATCGGGGGTGGGGGGCTGATCTCCGGAATCAGCCTGGGGCTGAAGGACCGGAATCCGTCGATCCGTGTGGTCGGGGTCGAGGCCACGGCCGCGCCGAAGGCCCGGGCATCTCTGCTGGAAGACGAGGTCGTCCGAATCGACGGCTCCGATTCCATCGCCGACGGCATCGCGGTGAAGCAGCTCGGTGAGCACACCTTTCCCGTCATCCGCGAGCTGGTCGACGAGGTGGTCACCGTGTCGGAGGACGAGATCGCCACCGCCATCCTCCTTCTCCTGGAGCGTGAGAAAACGGTGGCCGAGGGGGCCGGGGCTGTGCCCCTGGCGGCCCTCATCGGGAGCCAGGTCGAGGTGGACCCCGACGAGACCGTCGTCCTGGTCCTCTCGGGAGGAAACATCGACGTGAACATGATCTCCCGGATCATCGATCGGGGGCTCGTGGCCGACGGCCGCCTCGCCCGACTCATGGTCAAGGTTCCCGACCGGCCCGGGTCCCTCCAGACCTTGAGCCGGATCACCGGCGACCTCGGGGCCAACGTCCTGGAGATCCACCACCGGCGCGCCTTCGCAGACATCAGCATGGGAGACGCCGAGGTGGTCATGCACCTGGAGACCCGGGGACAGGACCATGTGATGGCGGTGATCCGGGCCCTGGAAGCCGAGGGGCTCCACGTCGAAGAGGATCTCTGATCGCGCTCCGGGCCTCGGGTCTCCGGCGCCCGCCACCTGCCGCCGCCCCGGAATCTTCCGTGAAACCCCACCGCGATTCCCCACGTAGGGCGAATCGTTACGAAAGCGTGGCTGCAGGGCCTACCGCTCCAGGAGCGGAACCATATGTTTTCGGGCATGCAGTTCACAGTCGAACCCGATCGGCCAGAGGAAGGGCAATCATGAGACTGATCCGTAGAACCAGCCGGAGGTTCACGCCCCGGAAGGTGGATTACACATATCCCGAGCTTCGTGGAGCACGCACTCGCCGGACGGGCACTCTGGAGCGCCCGGCCAGGGGTTCCGCCCACGACAACGTGACTTCTTCCCAGGACGTCCGGCGCTGAGCCGAGGCGGATCTGGCAGGCGCCCCGCCGGCCCTTTCGGCCGGCGGGGCGTTTTCTTCCGCGGGTCCGGCGCGGCGCCAGCCGCCGGGGCGGACGCCCTCAGCTGGACGGCCGGGGAGACCCGACT
>JBKHJU010000254.1:0-4248 GCA_046537985.1 Longimicrobiales bacterium | reverse complement strand
ACTGATTTCCGGTTGGTGCCGGAAAAAATGGAAAGAGAAGCAGGCTCGGGCCGAGACATAGATTTTTCGATTTATAGGTCCCCGGTTCTCTTCCCGGTTTCAATCCCGGAGGATTTGATAGGACTCAAATCGAAATCCTAGAAGATTCTGAATTCGTCCCGTCAGAATGCGGCAAACCATTATATATAAGCGCCTTAAAGGCGATCCTCTTAATCCGTAGGTTCTAGGTTCGATTCCTAGGCGGCGCACTGGCGGACACGGGAAATCTGCAGGGACTCGGGCCGGCATCGGCCTCCAATCCGGAGCGCGGTGCCGGCCTTTCCTTCATCCTCGACACACGTCGACCTCCGGCCTATCCTCGACGTGCTCGAACGATCGACGTCGGCGAGCCACCCGGTCAGCGTGTCTGGCCCGACTCGGGCTATGGCCTCGCGTCATCTCGACGGCAGGGAGGATCCATGCCCGACCAGAAGGAGGGCTCGAAGGAAGGCGTCCTCGAGGCGACGGAGAAGGGCCGCTGGCGACTGCGCTTCGAACGGGCCCTCCCGCATGCGCCCGAGCGCGTGTGGCGGGCGCTGACCGAAGAAGAGCGGCTCGCTGCGTGGTTTCCGACGACGATCGAGGGCGAGTTACGCGCCGGGTCGCTTCTTACATTTCGCTTCCGGGGGGACGAGTTTCCCCCGAGCAGGGGCAAGGCCCTCGAGGCCGAAGCGCTGCGCGTACTCGAGTTCACGTGGGGATACGCGGAAGACGACACTCGCATCCCGCCCGAGTACCGTGATCCCCGTCCCGAACGGACTCGATTCGAGTTGGAGCCGGTCGGCGAAGGATGCCGGATGATCTTCACCACGACCTACGACCGGGTCGGGAAGTCGGCGCGAGACGCTGCGGGCTGGCACGCATGCTTCGATCTGCTGGAGGCCGAGCTCGCCGGCGATGAGGGAAACGAGACTTCGCCGGAGCGGTGGAATGAGCTGAGCCAGCTCTACGAAGACCGGTTCGGCCCGGAAGCATCCAGTATCGGCGCGCCGGAGTCGAGATGAACCTCGAGACCGTGGGCTCGGGCCCGATCCCTGTGGTCGCGTTGTCGCTCACCGTCGCTCTGCTGCTTCCGGGAGGACGGTCAGCTCATTGGAACTCCACCCGAAACACGCTCGGCGGCTCCTCGTCCGCGAAGTGGGGATTCACCGCGTAGACCTCGTCCCCCACGACGGCCGCGGTCGTGATCTGGATGTCCGAGGATGCCACTCCGGCGAGCTGGGCGGTGGCCCAGTCGTCGGCGCTTTCCAGCGCCACGGCCCGGTTCTGGTTGTTGCTGACGATGACGAGCCGTCCGTCTGGACCCCACACCATGCCATCCTGGCCGGTGATCTCCTCCGGCAGCTCGACCTCGGTCAGCCCGGACGGGTCGTCCAGCGGGACCTTGAAGAGGGTCTCTCCGCCCGCCACCAGCAGATAGCCGTCGGGGTGATGGACGATCCCGTTGAGGCCCAGCCCCTCCTGGGGCTCGAATCGGTGGAAGACCGAGGCCTCGTACTCGGGGTCGACCCGGTAGAGGACGTTCTGCATGGTCTCGGTGACGTAGGCGGCACCGTCGGAGCCAACGGCCACGTCGTTGGCGAAGAAGCTGGCGTCGCTGCCGGCCTCGGTGTCGAGGGCGGCCAGGTCCACCATGGCCTGGCGCTCACCGGTGTCGAGGTCGTACGCCCCGAGCATGGCCTGTCCCTGCCCTCCCTGGAAGGCTGCCTGATCCGAGTTCGTTACCAGGAGTCGGCCCCCGGCCGTGTCCACCTGGATCCCCACCGACGAGACGAGGTCCGGGTCGGTGACGACCTCCTCCAGGGTTCCGTCGGGATGCCACCGGAGGACCGAGCCCTCGGCCAGGGAGCCCGACAGGAGTCGGCCCTGGACGGGGTCGTACTCGATTCCTTCGGGAACGATGCCGCCCCGCTCGGCGACGATGGTGTCGGGGAGGTCCGGCATGGGAGCGGACGCTTCCGTGCCGGCTTCGGGCATCTCCCCTTCCGGCTCGGCCTGGGGCTCTCCTCCACAGGCTGCGAGGAGGGCGGTGGCTGCGACGAGAGAAAGCGTGGCGTAACGCATGACGAGATGTGGCTCCCGGGTTCGATCGGCGTGGGGTCCCCGCTTCACTCCGCGGCACGCAGCTGGCCCGGGTGAGCCGGGCCGATCCGCGGACCAATCCGGGGACCGCGCGGTCGACTGTGTGTACCAGCATTCCGACGCTTCGGTCCCCGGGAGCCCCCGCTCCCCGTCCTCTACGGCAGCGCCAGCGCCGCCAGCGACCCGGGGAAGTCCGTGTGGGTGCTTCCCACCTGCACCACGATGTACTGCCTTCCCTCGTGCATGTACGTCATCATCCCGTACTGGCCCGGGGCCGGCAGCTCGACGCTCCCGACGATCTCGCCGGTCCTCTTGTCCCGGGCGTGAAGGAGGACGGGTCCGTCGGGCGCCATCTGGGCCTGGCCCTCGCTCATGGCCGTGGTCTGGACGAGGAGGTCGCCGGCGACCATCTGAAGTGATCCGAAGCCGGGTCCTCCGGTGTTGGGCACGTCCACGCCCTCCAGGAGGGGATGATTCCGGATCCGGTCCGGGGTCTCGCCCACGGGCAGGGAGAAGGTCTTGTCTCCCGTGTTCATGTCGTACGCCGTGATCTGGTTGTCCATGGGCTCGTAGACCCGGAGCCCGTCGATGGTGGGCAGCCGTCCATTCCGGCTGCTGCCCGGGAGCCACGCCGCCACGGTCTCGCCGGTGGTGGGAGTGAGGTTCGGGGTCGCACCGTCGTAGTCGTCCTCGGCCTGGGCGAAGTCCGTGACCTCGTCGTCCACGCCTCCCGTCGGCTCCAGGAAGGCCGGGGCGCTGCAGCTCCGCCGGTGCGAGGTGTAGAGGACACCGGTGGAAGGATCCGCCACCGGTGGATGGGGGATCACGTTCCCGCCTCCCAGGCAGCCCACGACGTTCACGTAGTCGTGATCGTGGTCGTAGGGAAGGGGTGGCACGTAGAGCCCGCCAACCCGGAAGTCGCTCAGGATCTCCAGGGCCCGCTGCCTCAGCTCGGGCGTGTAGTCGATGACGAAATCCTCGGTGATCCCGCTGATGACGATGGGATCCACGGGCTCGGGCCGGGTCGGGTAGGGCTGGGTGGGCGAGGTGTAGTTCCCCGGCACCTCCGTCTGCATGACCGGTCGCTCCTCGACGGGCCAGATGGGCTCGCCGGTGCGCCGGTCGAAGGCGAAGACGAGGCCCTGCTTGGTGAACTGGACCAGGGCGGGAATCTCCTCGGTCCGGCCCGCCTCACCGCCATCCCGTCCGCCCGCTCCGGTCTCCCCGTCCCGCTCCACCGCCAGGTCCATGAGGATGGGCGCCGTGGGAAGGTCGTAGTTCCACTGATCGCTGTGGTGGATCTGGAAGTGCCAGGCCCGCTCCCCGGTCGCCACGTCCAGGGCCAGCACGCTGCCGCCGAACAGGTTGTCCCCCGGCCGGTGCCCGGTGTAGCTCTGGATCGTCGACGCGTTGGTCACCAGGTAGACCAGCCCCAGCCCGGGGTCCGCGGAGGCCGGCGCCCACGTCGACATGTCTCCGGACCACTGCCACGCCTCGTTCTCCCAGGTGTCGTGCCCGAGCTCGCCGGGACGCGGGATCACGTGGAACTTCCAGAGGAACTCCCCGGTCTCGGCGTCGAATCCCATGATGTCGCCCGGGACGTTCTCGATCCGGGTCTGGCGGTAGCCGGGCTCGTGGCCGATGAGGACCACCACCACCCCGTTCACCACGATGGGGGGCGAGGAGCTGGTGACCATTCCCAGGTGCCGGGGGATGCCGTAGTCCGGATCGTAGGCGCCCCCGTCGGTCTCGTACTCCTCCCACCGTCCCCAGTCCCGCACCAGGTCCGGGATGAGGTCCACGACGCCGGTCTCGGAGAAGGGGATGCCGTCCCGCCCCTCGTCGATGCCCGTCGGGCTGCCCCAGCTCTCCAGGGGACGGCCGGTCTCGGCGTCCAGGGCCCAGAGGAAGAATCCGGGCGTGGTCACGTAGATGACGCCGCGGCCGTTCACCTCCGCGTAGGCCACTCCCTTCCCGTAGGCCTGGCGGGGGGAGCGGAGATGCCGGGTGGTCTCGGGCTCGCGGAAGGTCCAGAGGGTCTCGCCCGTGGCCGGGTCGATGGCCACCACCTGCCGGCGCGGGGTCGCAACGGTGTAGAGGGTGCCGTCGACGTAGATGGGCGTCGCC
>JBKHJU010000253.1:0-4267 GCA_046537985.1 Longimicrobiales bacterium | reverse complement strand
GGTCCGTCCCATTCGTGGACGATGCTGAGACGGCTTCCGCCACTTTCGGACTCACGGACTTCCCACCACACGTCCATCCCCCGGGTGATCCCGTCGATGTGGTGATACCGAACGGTGCGGGCTTCGGGGTCGTGCTCCATCTCGGAGACCCACCAGGTGGGATATCTCAAGGGACCGAAGGGGCGCCACGCGGCCATCTCCACGACGCCCTCGGCGAAGCCGTCCCTCCGACGGAAGCGGACCCACCGGTAGTGGGGAAGGATGTCGGGCCAGCCTTCCACGTCGGCGGCGACCTGGAAGCTTACGCCGGGAGGGGCGCTGCACGACTCTTCGTCGACGGTCCTCATGGCATCTCCTCGGTCAGCTCGAACGATCGGATCCACGCAGAAGGCCGAAGGAGCGTATGGGGCCGGCTCCGGTTTCCCGTGACCCGGATGAGCGCTCGCATGGCTCCGGGGGCGCGGGCGAGGCGGTCGAGGGCCGCCTCCCGCAGCGCGTCCCGGGACACCACGAACTCGACCAGCTGTTGGATCCAGCGCTCTGAGCGGAACTCCCGGCGTAGCTCCTTTTCATACCCGTGGAAGCCGGGAATCCCGGTGCCGGTGCTCATTCCCCCGTCGGCTCTCCGGAGTCCTCGATCCACGGCCCGCGTCGCCAGCTCGGCCGAGCGGAGCGCTCTGTAGATTCCCTGGCCCGTCAGGGGATCGTAGTATCCTGACGCATCTCCCACCAGCAGCGCACCTCGAGCCGAGACCCGCTTCGTGGGCCAGTCGAAGGGACCGCTCGCCCACGGACCCTCCAACAGCTCGGGGGGCTCCATCCAGGAGGGAACCGAGGTCGTCACCGCCGCCTCCAGGAAGCCCGCGGGATCCTCGGCCACGGCGTTGCCGTGGGTGTCGGCGTCCACCACTACCGTGGCGTTCCAGAGATCTCGACGGGCGTGGACCGGCGCCAGTCCGAGCATCCGTCTCCGACCCAGCACCAGGAGACCCCGATCCCGTCTCGGGCCCACTCCCCGGGCCCGGGCCGTGAGCGAAAGCTTCCGCAGTCGAGGCCGGCGCCGATAGGCCTCCAGGGAGCGGGCGGTCACGGACCGGAGCCCGTCGGCTCCCACGACCACGGGAGCCCGGTAGAGGCGGGTGCTCTCATCGGGCTCCCGCACACGCAGGGTCGGAAACCCTCCATCCCTTCCGGGAAGGCGAAGCTCCTCGACTTTTCGTCCCTCCAGGATTCGAGCGCCGAGGGACCCGGCGGATCGGAGAAGGGCGTGGTCGAGGCGCTCCCGGGACACGGCCAGTCCCGTGGGGCACTCCTCGCCGAACGTGGCCGTCGCCGTGGCGGAGGTGGGCGTCCTCACCCGCCATCCCCGGATGGGGGCCGGATCCAGGCTCCGTACCCGGTCGAGGAGCCCGAGGCGACCCAGGAGCGCCACTCCGCCGGGGTTGATGCATTCGCCGCAGGGCTTGGGGCGAGGAAAACGGGCTCGGTCCAGGACCAGGACCCGCCACCCTCGTCGAGCGATCAGGCCGGCGGCGGTGCTTCCGGCCGGCCCTCCTCCCGCGATCAGGACGTGGGCGTCGGCGCCGGGAGGGAGGCCGTCGTGCGGACGGGTCATGAGGCCTCCTCTTCGTGGTCGCGTCCGGATCTTCCTCCCGGATCTGGATCTCCTCGACCAGGGATGCCCTCCAGGAGGAGCCTGAACAGAAAGAGCCGCCGCACCCGGAGGTCGCGGAGCCCGGCGGCCGCACCGATCCTCCGAAGCTCGCCCCGGGTGAACGAGCGACGCACCGAGAGGGGACCGTCGTGGCGGGTGACCGGGCTGTTCCGCCAGACGGTGACGGAGAGGAGGCGGGCACCGAGGTAGTGGAGGGCCGAGCGCTCCAGGTCGTTCACCACGACCCTTCTGGTGGCCACTCGAGCCATCTCCCGGACGAGGGCCACGGCCGCGCCGTCGTCGAAGTGGTGGAGGGTGAGAGTGCAGACGGCGGCATGAAACGAACGGTCTTCGAACGGGAGGTGGAGGCCGTCGCTCCTGACGAGGCGGATGCGGGGTGGCGGGACGGGTCGGGACGGATCGGATTTCCGTGGCGCGCTCCCTGCCCGGCGTTCGTCCGGGGGATCCGGGGAGCCGGAAGTCCGGAGTCGACGGCGGGCCACGCCAACGATGTCGGGGCTCAGCTCGATTCCGACGAAACGCCAGTCCGGAGGCGCCCAGCGCCGAAGATGGAGGAGGGTGGCGCCGTCGCCCGTGCCCACGTCCAGGATTCGCACGGGCCCCGAGGCTTCGGGGACCTCGCGGAGTGGAGCGAGCCCCTGGCGGAGGGCCCGGTAGCCACCGAGCCAACGGTTCACGACCTCCAGGTCGCGGAGGGACCGGGCGAGCACCTCCGGATCCGGGTCCGGTCGATCCAACAGCTCGGACCGGAGGCTCCGTGGCGAGGTCAACGGATCTCTTCCGTGAGCAGGTCGGTCCCTACCGCCGGTCGCCGGCTCCGGACGATCTCCTCGTCCCCGAAACCGCGAACGAGGCCGATCACCTCCTTGAGGCTCATCCGGAAGACGGGCGACGACCCGGCCCTGGGCCCCGTGACGGGAAGCGCCAGATCGATCCGGACGACGCTCTGGCTGCCGGTGGGAAATCCGAGCCGGAGGCCGGCTCCGACCGACGCCTGCCAGGCGGACGTCTCTCCGAAGGGGACGTCTCCGGACCAGATCCGGCCCACGTCGGCGAAGAGGGTCGTGCCGAAGTCCATCAGCTCGGGGAGGGGCCAGGAGAAGGGGCGACGGTCCTCGAGGGTGAGCACGACGCGGCGGCCGCCCGGGAAGTCCAGCTCACCGTAGCCCCGAACCCCCGTGCGACCGCCGAGGCTCAGCTGGAACGGTCGCCGCACCTCCCACCCGCCGCCGGCGGAGATGCGACCGAACAGGGTGGGCCCGCCCGGGCCATCCGGCTGCCAGTACCCGTACAGGTCCACCTCGCCCAGGAGGTCGTGGAGGGTGGCCTCACCCGGCGGGTCGTCGCGGAAGACGATCCGACCCTCCACGTCGGTTCTGGCGGCCAACACGAAGTTGCCGGGCGCCCATCCCCCGAAGCCGTAAAAGCGGGTGTAGAGGTCGTCGGGAGCGGCTGTGGCGCCGCTTCCGACATCACCCACGGCACGTCCCAGCGTCAACGCCACCTCGGTTCCGAGCTCCACGTCCTGGATCCCGTCCAGGGCGTCCAGACCCCTCCGTTGGACGAAGCGCACGTTCCGCTGTCCCAGAAGGAGGTTGAGTCGAAAGATGGTGAGGGGACGGACGTGGGGATCGAGGGCCGAGGCCCGGGCGCTGTCCGCGGGAGATGCCCCGGAGTAGTCACCGCCGGTCGAGACCTCGACGCTCCCGGGAAATCCGGGAAACGTCATGGACTCCCGGAGCAGCCCCAGGCCGAAGATGGTCAGATTTCCGGGCTCACCCAGTCGGGCCGCTCCCGTCACCTCGATGGCCTCCTCCTCGTAGGGAAGGAGGACGTTGGTCACGGCCGATTCGGTGGTGACCGAGTACGGGAAGAGGGTCTCGCGTCTCCGGTACGTCTGTCTCCCGCTGGCGAGCCCCACCTCTCCGACGAAGGGATAGAACAGGCCCTGGGAGAAAAAGGTGCCGATCCGGGTACGCCCCAGCGCGAGGGAGGCGTTCGTCCGGGTGGCGGCGATTCGCGGCGTCCAGATCTCGCCCCCGATGTCCCTCCGCTCCCGTCGCTCCCGGTAGTGGACGTTGGCGAGGATCCCCCGCCCGGCCACATTCTCCTCCGTGAACTCCACGCCCTCGAACTCGAGGCCTTCCTCGAAGGCGATTCCGACGGTGGCTTTGGTGGTCCACTCGTCGCGGGTGTTCACGACGACGTGGTAGGTGCCGTCGGGCTGGCGTATCTCGGCGATGTCCGCTACGGCCAGGAACTCGTAGCCGCGGAGGATCCGCTCGGACTCGTCCAGGAGGAAGGGGTCCAGGCAGTCTCCCTCCGCGAAGAGAAGCTCGCTCCGGACGAATGAGGAGCGAGTGTCGTAGTGGAGCGCGTTCGCCAGCTCATACGCCCAGTGCAGGGAGTCCTCTTCGTCGATCTCGCTCGTGTCGAAGACCGAATGATTGTTGACGAAGATGTCCGTGATGGCCCCCGTGCCGCACGGATGCTCCTGGGCAGCCAGCTCCCCCGGAGGCCCGATGCCGGTGGGGGACCAGATTCCCAGCGGCGCCCAGGCGAAAGTCGCCAGGATCGCAGCCAGGACGTGAC
>JBKHJU010000252.1:0-4279 GCA_046537985.1 Longimicrobiales bacterium | reverse complement strand
GCCGGGAGCTGACCCGCAGGATGAAGGAGCTCATTCCCCGGCAGCAGTTCGAGGTGGCCCTCCAGGCGGCCATTGGAAACAACGTCATCGCGCGGGAGACCATCCGCCCGGTCCGGAAGGACGTCACCGGCAAGTGCTACGGCGGCGACGTCACCAGGAAGAGGAAGCTCCTGGAAAGGCAGAAGGAGGGCAAGAAGCGGATGAAGCAGGTGGGGACGGTGGAGATTCCCCAGGAAGCGTTCCTGGCGGTACTCTCCCTGGACTGATGCCCGAGTCCCGTTGGATCCTGGGTGTGGACATCGGCGGCACGAGCTGCTCGGTCGGGGCCGTTCCCATGGAAGGGGGCGAGCCGGTGGCCCTCCGGAGCCGACCCACCCGACCCGAGCGGGGGGCCGGCGCCATCATCGGCATGCTGGCCGACATGGTGGAGAAGACCCTGGACCAGCTCCGGGAGGAGACCGGGGACGGTCGGGACTCGGTGGCCGGGATGGGGATCGGCTCGCCCGGGCCCCTGGACCGGGAGCGGGGAGTGGTGGTGGAGACCCCGAACCTGGGCTGGCGGGACCTCCCCCTGCGGGATCTCATGACGGAAGCCACAGGCTTCCGGGCCACGCTGGACAACGACGCCAATTGCGCCACCTTCGGTGAGTGGTGGATCGGGGCGGGAAAGGACGCGAGCACGGTGGTCGGAATCACGCTCGGGACGGGGATCGGTGGGGGAATCGTCCTGAACGGCGAGATTCACCACGGGGCGTCGGACGTGGGTGGCGAGATCGGCCACATGACGGTCCGATACGACGGCCGGCGCTGCAAGTGCGGCAACCGGGGGTGTCTCGAGGCGTATGCGTCCGGACCCAACATCGCCGCCCGGGCCGTGGAGGGGCTGGGCGACCATCGGGACTCGATCCTCGCCGGGGAGAATCCTTCCGAGATCACCGCGGCCCGCGTGTATGACGCCATCCTGAAGGGCGATCGCTACGCCCAGGAGGTCATGACCGAGACCGCCCGAATCCTGGGCGCCGGGATCGCCAGCGTCCTCAACGTGCTGAATCCCAACGTGGTGGTCATCGCCGGGGGCGTGACGAGGGCCGGGCGTCACCTCTTCGTACCCCTTCGGGAAGAGGTGGCCCGCCGCGCATTCACCAGCGCCGTGAACCACTGCAGGATCATGCCGGCGCGACTTCCCGAGACCGCGGGAGTGATCGGGGCGGCCGGCGTGTACAAGCAGGTGACGTACGGCTCCGCGTGACGCGCCGCCTGGGGGTCCTGGGCACCCTGGTCTGGGACACCATCCATCGTCGGGGAGGAAGGCGGGGGCCCGTGGAGGAGTGGGGCGGGATCTCCTACGCCCTCTCGGCCGCCACTGCAGCGCTCCCCGAGGAGTGGGAGATCGTCCCCATCATCAAGGTGGGCGACGACCTTTCCGAGCGGGCCCTTCGTTTCCTGCGAACCATTCCTCGAGTCGACGTCGGACCCGGCGTCAAAGTGGTTCCCCACCTCAACAACCGGGTGGAGCTCACCTACAACGAAGAGGGTCGCCGGACCGAGAAGCTCTCGGGTGGAGTGCCGCCGTGGGACTGGATGGAGCTCGCTCCCCTGGTGCGAGAGTGTGACGCCCTCTACGTGAACTTCATCGCCGGTTTCGAGATGGAGCTGGACACGGCCCGGGCCCTCCGGAGCGGATACGGGGGTCCCACCTACGCAGACCTGCACTCCCTCTTTCTGGGAGTGAGCCGGGAAGGGATCCGCATTCCCCGGACCCTGCCCTCCTGGCGGGGATGGCTGCGGTCGTTCGACGCGGTCCAGATGAACGAGGACGAGTTCGACCTGCTGGGGAAGGACGTGGGCGATCCCTGGGCGCTGGCCTCGGAGGTCGTGGGACCGGATCTCAAGCTCGTGACCGTGACTCTGGGTCCGCGAGGCGCGGGATACGTGGCCAGCCCCTCTCTGGACCCGGATCCGCACGCTTGGCCGGCCCAGCGAGAGAGGATGGCGGCTCCAGGGACCGCCCGGAGCGGTCGCGTCTCCCGGGGGTGCGAGTCGACGGAAGGAGATCCGACTGGCTCGGGGGACGTCTGGGGGGCTACGTTCTTTTCCCGCCTCCTCGCCGGGGCGTCGTTGGAGGAAGCCATGATCGACGCGAACCGGAGGGGCGCGCGAAACGTGAGACACATGGGAGCGAGGGGCCTGCACCACCACCTCGAGGGGCGCCTCGCCCCCGGAGACGAGTCGGCATGAGGGTGGTCGCGGTCCCGGACTCCCTGGACGGACGGACATTCGAGAGTCTGGCGGACGCTCTCGGGAGGGTGGAGAAGGAGCGAGTCCTCTTCGACGCCCGCCATCTTCGCTGGATCGACCCCGTGGGAATGACGGGGCTCCTGGCCGCCGGGGTGGCCGCCGCCGAGCGGACGGGGGATCAGCCACGCCTGGAGCTTCCGGAATCCTCGGAGGTCAGCAGCTACCTGGCTCGGATGGCGTTCTTCGACCTCGCCGGCCCGGTCTTCATCCTCGATGGCAACAAGCCCCGGCGGGCCGGGGGATCTTCCGACGTCCTCCTGGAGCTCACCTCCATCTCCAGGAACAGCGACGTACACGAGGTCGTGGACCGGGTGCAGGAGCGGGCGGGAGCCATCCTGGCTGAGAGCCTCGCATACCCGCCGGCCGCCGTCGTTCAGTTCAGCGTGATCCTCTCGGAAGTGTGCCAGAACATCGTCGAGCACGCCGGCGCGCCGGGCTGGGTGGCGGCCCAGACCTACAACTGGACGAAGCGCCTCGGACGAAACGTCGTCGTGATCTCGGTGGTGGACGTGGGACGGGGGTTTCGGGGGTCCCTCGCGCCGGAGCACGCCTCCCGCTTCGGAGACCGGTGGGGCGACGCCACCGCCCTGGAGGCGGCCTTCATCCACGGGATCACCCGTTTCCCGGATTCGGGACGAGGGCAGGGGATTCAGCAGATCCGGAAGCAGGTCCGGCGCTGGGACGGAATGATCTCCATCCGGAGCGGAACGGCGCGCATCGCCGACGTCCCCGACTGGTACGACCTTCCCCCCCTCGAGGAGGGGCTGGCTTCCCTGGAAGGCGCCCAGATCTCCATCGTGCTTCCCGCCCGGCTGCAGCAGGGGACCGGTCCCGGAGGTGATTCCGCGGGCCCGCCCGCAGGCGGGAGTGCCTCGTGATGTCGGTCGGTGACGAAGGGAGAGGATGGAAAGGCGCGTCGTCTCCCGTGGACCCGGACTCCGTGGACCCCGACTCGGTCGATCCGGTCTCGGTGGATGTCGGCAGCATCGTCCGCCGCACGGTGGCGTCCCCCTACTCCCATCTCATCACCCGCCAGACCGGCCGGGCCGTTCGCCTGGCCATCGAAGGGCAGGTGCTGGACGCCGGGGACCGGACCCTCTCCCTGGTGGATCTCTCGGAGGTTCGGGTGCTGGACTTCTCCTGTGCCGACGAGGTGGTGGCCAAGCTCCTGCTCCGGTCTTCGGATCGGGCGTCGGGCCCGGATACCTACTTCGTGTTTCGGGGGATCCAGGAGGTCCACCGGGAGCCCATCGACGCCGTCCTCGAGCGCCAGTCCCTCCTGGCCGTGGCCGAGACTGAGGCGGGGCGGTTCGAACTTCTCGGCACGGCCTCGGAGGAGGAGCGGCGTGTCTGGGGCGTCCTGGAAGCGGTCGGCCGCATCCCGGAGAATGAGGTGGAGCGCCACCTTCCCCGCCCCCCCGAGCGCGAGATCCTCCGGGGGCTGGTGCGGAGGAGGGTGGCCCTGGAGCTGGAGGAGCCCCGGGAATACCGTGCCCTGAGCACCTTGATTCCACCGCCAGCGGTGCCGGGATGACGCCGTGAGCGGCAAGACGACCATGTAGAGTTCCGCTCGACGATGGAGCGACGGCCCGACCGCACACGTACAAAGGATGAGTGCCATGTCCCACCAGCCGAATCAACCCCCGGGACGATCCACCCTCGGCATCCACGCCGGCCGAAAGGAGTCGAAGGTGGGCGACCCGGTCGTCGGTCCCCTGATCCAGAGCTCCACCTTCTTCGGTTGGGGCCCCGAAGGGGGCGAGCGCCGATACGCGCGGATGGGAAACAACCCCACCGTGGAGGCGGTCCAGCGGAAGATCGCCGCCCTCGAGGGTACCGAGTCCGCCCTCCTCCTCTCGAGCGGGATGGCGGCCACGGCCCTGAGCGTCCTTTCCCGGATGGAGCACGGGGACCACATGGTGGCCTCCCAACACCTCTACGGCGGCACCTGGGCCCTGTTCACCGAGGAGCTCCCGCGTCG
>JBKHJU010000251.1:0-4284 GCA_046537985.1 Longimicrobiales bacterium | reverse complement strand
GGCGGGACCGATCGTAGTTCGTCGAGCGTCCGGACGAACCGGACTCGAACCATCACCAAGGAGACCATAAGATGCTTCCCAGCGTATTCGCTTTCTTCCAGCAAGCCGAGGCTGCTTCTCCCGGGCTCGGTCTCGTGGGGGCCGGACTCGCCATCGGCCTGACCGTCATCGGAGCCGGTCTCGGCATCGGACGGATCGGTGGGTCGGCGGCCGAGTCGATCGCCCGTCAGCCGGAAGCCGGCGGTGGCATCCAGACGGCGGCCATCATCCTGGCCGCCCTGATCGAGGGTGTGGCCCTGTTCGGACTGGCACTCACCTTCCTCCTCTTCTGATCGGTTACGCCTCGACCCTGGAGCGGACGATGAAGGTCACGCGAACCCTCCTGATCCAAGGCGCGCTCCTGGTAGCGGGAGCAGGGCGCGTCCTGGGTCAGGAAGCCGAGGGCGGTGGAGGACCCTTCGCCGTCAATCCAGGTCTGTCCGTATGGACGACCGTCATCTTCCTCGCTCTTCTCGCAATCCTCTGGAAGTTCGCCTGGGGACCGATTCTCCAGTCGGTGGAGAAGCGGGAAGACAATATCCAGAACGCCCTGGATCAGGCCGCCGAGAGCCAGGCCCGGGCCGAGAAGCTCGCCGAAGAGCAGAAGAAGCAGCTCGCCGAGGCCCGGCGGCAGTCCCAGGAGATCATCGCCGAGGGGCGGGAAGCCGGTGAGCGGGTCCGGAAGGAGCTGGAGGAAAAGGCCCGGGAAGAAAGCAAGGCCATGATCGAGCGAGCCCGTCGGGAGATCGATCGCCAGAAGGAAGCGGCTCTCGACGAGATCCGGAAGGAATCGGTGGAGCTGGCGCTGGCGGCCGCGTCGAAGCTTCTCAAGAAGAGGATGGACGCCGACCAGGACCGGGAGCTCGTTCTGAGCTACCTGGATGAGCTGGGACAGGGCGAGACCGGAGCCCGGGCGTGAGGGACGAGACGGTTTCGCGGAGCTACGCCGAGGCCCTCTTCGAGCTGGGCAGGAAGCACGACGAGCTCGAGACGTTCCAGGAGGGCATCCAGGCCGTGGCCCGTCTTCTCGACGAGAACGCCGACTTCCGACTCTTCATCGAGACTCCGCGGATCGACGCGGCGTCGAAGAAGGACGTCATCCGCAAGGCCTTCGGCGACGCGCTCCCGAAGCCTCTGCTGAATTTCGTCCTGATCACCATCGACAAGAGGCGGCAGCGGCTTCTGCGGGACATCGCTCGGGCCTACCTGTCTCTCATGGACGACCACCTGGGCCGGACCCACGTGGAGATCAGCGTGGCGAGGGAACTCGACGACGACACGGTGGATCAGATCGCCCGGAGGCTCTCGAAGCTGCTGGACACCGAGGCCATTCCCCACGTCCGGGTCCGTCCCGAGATTCTGGGCGGAGTGGTGGTCCGGACCGGGGACCGGGTCTACGACGGGTCCCTCCGCCGCAGGCTGGAGGGAATGCGCCGTCGGCTGAATCAGGCCGACTTGCCGGAAGCCGGTGAGCTTCCGGTCGAGACCTGAAGCCGGGACCGGATTCCAAGAACCGATTGACGGATCCACAAGCGCAAAGCACAGGGACCACGGATCATGGCCAACGAATCACAACTTCGCCCCAGCGAGATCAAGAGCGTTCTCCTCTCGGAGATCGAGCACTACGAAGAGGAGCTCCACGCCGAAGAGGTGGGGGAGGTCCTGGAGGTCAAGGACGGGGTGGCCCGCATCTACGGGCTCACCAAGGCCATGGCCAGCGAGATGCTCGAGATCAGCTCCGCCGACACCGGGGAGACCATCACCGCTCTGGCCCTCAATCTCGAGGAGGACAATATCGGGGCCGTCGTCATGGGGAACTGGACCGCCCTCCACGAGGGCGATCAGGTCCGCCGGACCGGCCGCGTGCTCTCCATTCCCACCGGAACCGGCTACCTGGGCCGCGTCGTCGACGCCCTGGGCAACCCCCTGGACGGGCAGGGACCGGTGGAGCCCCTGGAGAGCCGGCGGGAGATCGACATCGTGGCCCCGGGAATCGTGAAGCGGCAGCCGGTGAAGGAGCCCCTCCAGACGGGGCTCAAGGCCATCGACTCCATGATTCCCATCGGTCGGGGCCAGCGGGAGCTCATCGTCGGCGACCGGGGCACGGGGAAGAGCGCCATCGCAATCGACACGATCATCAACCAGAAGGGCAAGGACGTCCTCTGCGTCTACTGCGCCGTCGGGCAGCGGGCCGGAAAGGTGGCGGCCGTCGTCGAGACCCTCCGGGAGCACGGGGCCCTCGACTACACCATCGTGGTCGCCGCCAACGCCTCCGATCCCGCCCCCATGCAGTACATCGCGCCGTACTCGGCGTGCGCCATGGCCGAGGAGTTCATGTGGGAGGGCAAGCACACGCTGGTGGTCTACGACGACCTGACGAAGCAGGCCCAGGCGTATCGACAGATCTCGCTGGTCCTCCGGCGGCCCCCGGGACGCGAGGCGTATCCGGGCGACGTCTTCTACCTTCACTCCCGCCTTCTTGAACGGGCCGCCAAGCTCTCCGACGCCAACGGCGGCGGGTCGCTGACGGCGCTGCCCATCATCGAGACCCAGGCGGGGGACGTGTCGGCGTACATTCCGACGAACGTCATCTCCATCACCGACGGTCAGATCTTCCTCGAGCCCGACCTCTTCTACTCGGGCGTGCGTCCCGCGGTGAACGTGGGAATCTCGGTCTCCCGCGTGGGAGGCGCGGCCCAGGTGAAGGCCATGCGCCAGGTGGCCGGACGGCTTCGCCTGGACCTGGCCCAGTACCGGGAGCTCGAGGCCTTCGCCCAGTTCGGATCCGACCTCGACCCCGCCACGCAACGTCAGCTCTCCCGGGGCGAGCGGACGGTGGAGGTGCTGAAGCAGCCCCAGTACCAGCCCGTGTCGGTGGAGCACCAGGTTGCCGTCATCTACGCCGTGGCCAACGGCTATCTGGACCAGATCCCGGTCGAGCGAATCAACGCCTGGGAGGCCGGCTTCCACGAGCACCTGGACAGCCAGGCACCGGATCTCATGGCCGAGCTCCGGGAGGAGAAGAACCTCACGGAGGAGCTGGAGGAGCGGCTCGTGTCAGAGATCGAGGAGTACAACGAGATCTGGGCGTCGGAGCGTGCCGCGGAAGGGGAGGCCGAAGAGGTTTCCACCGAGGCCGAGCCGGCGGTGGCCGTCCAGCAGCCCTCGCTTTGAGCCGGGCCGTGCCCGCACGGAGACGGAGGAGCTAGCGCATGTCCCAGAAGGCCCGCGAGGTGAAGCGGCGGATCAAGTCCGTCGACAACACCCGGCAGATCACGCGGACCATGGAGATGGTGGCCACCGCCAAGCTGCGGAGGGCCACGGAGCGAGTCTATGCGGCCCGTCCGTATGCCGAAGCCCTGGAGACCGTCGTCCGGAGCCTCTATGCCCCCCAGCTCAGCGAGCGGTATCCCCTGCTACGCCAGCCGGAAGAGACCCGGAGGGCCGCGGTCGTTCTGCTGACGGCCAATCGCGGGCTGTGCGGCGGGTTCAACGCCAACCTCATCCGGGAAGCCCGGGGGCTGTTGAGCCGGCTCGAGGACGAAGGGGTGGAGACGGAGCTCCACGTGGTGGGGAAGAAGGGAATCGGCTACTTCCGCTTCCAGGGGGTGCCCATGGCGTCCACCCGGACCGACATCGGGGACGAGCCGACCGTCGACGACGCGGAGAGCCTGGCCGGTCCCCTTCGGAAGAAGTTCGTCGAGAGTGAGGTGGACGCCGTCCATGTGGTCAGCTCCGAGTTCCGCTCGGCCCTGTCCACGCCTCCGACGGTGCGGGACCTGTTCCCCATCCGTCCGGAAGAAGGCGCCGAGTCCGCCGACGTCTTCCTCCTCTCGCCGTCGAGCGACATGATCCTCCAGCGCCTGCTTCCCCTCTATGTCAGGAACGAGATCTATCGGGCGCTGGTGGAGAACGCCGCCGCCGAGCAGGGCGCCCGCCGGACGGCGATGAAGAACGCGACGGACAACGCGGAAGAGATGCTGGAGAACCTCCGCCGTAGCTACAACCGGGCCCGACAGGCCCAGATCACGCAGGAGCTCGCGGAAATCGTCGGCGGTGCGGAGGCGCTTTAGAGCGCCGAGCCATCGAGGTTCGCCCGTGGCCGCCGAGGACCGGAGCGAAGTCACTCATAATCGAGACGATCATGGCTGAGACGTCGAACAACAACGTAGGAAGGGTCGTTCAGGTCATCGGACCCGTGCTGGACGTGGAGTTCGATCCCGAGAGCCTTCCCGCGATCTACAA
>JBKHJU010000250.1:0-4291 GCA_046537985.1 Longimicrobiales bacterium | reverse complement strand
CCGGGGATGGAAGTCTTCGCGGGTGGTGACGTCGGGAAGGGAGCGGAGCTCCTGGATTCCTTCGTCCACCACCTTCCGGTAGCGCCGACAGGACGGGCACCCGGAGAGGTGGACCTCCATCCGGGCCACGTCCCCGTCGGAGAGGAGGCCGTCCCGGTAGTCGGTGTAGCTGGAGAGGAACTCCTGACAGTCCATCGGCCGTCCGGTGACGCTGGAAGCGTTTGGCGAAGCCCGTGGCTCGGTCGCAGCGAGAGGCGGACTCCCGGTCGGGGTCCGCCTCCCCAATTCGCTGATTCTTACTGTGCCACCAGCCCGGAGGTTCCCGCCGGAGGATCGGTCCGCCTCGCCCCACCCGTCGGCTCGAACGGGGCTTCCATCCGCTTCCTCCTCAGTCGATGAGGGGTGCCACGAGGTTTGCGAAGTTGTTGCGAGCTCGATTCAGGCGGCTCTTCACCGTTCCCAGGTTGCACCCGGTGATCTCGGAGATCTCGTCGTAGCTCTTTCCCTCGAGCTCCCGGAGGACGAAGACGATCCTGTGATGCTCGGGGAGCTGCTCCACCGCCTCCTTCACCGCCGCTTTGAGGTGCCTCTTCCGGAAGAGGTCGTCGGGCTTGTGCTTGAGGTCCTCCCACTCCAGGGGTCGGTGATCGGCGTCCCAGTTCTTCTTGAGGGTCTGGAAGAAGACCAGGGGATTCCGGGAGCGGTTGCGGAGCTCGTTCTTCGCGAGGTTTCCGGCGATGGTGTAGATCCAGGTGGAGAACTTCCGCGATTGATCGAAGCGCTCCAGATGCTTGTACACCCGCACGAAGGTCTCCTGGACCAGATCCTGGGCCCGATGACGGTCGCCCACCATGCGGTAGACGAAGTTCACCAGCCGGTCGTCGTAGCGGGCCACGAGCTCGTTGAACGCCCGTGGCTCTCCCTCGTCCAGAAAGAGGGCCACGACCTCGCTGTCCGAGAGGTCGTCCAGGCGCTCGCGGAGGGTCCTCGAGTCGGGTGCGCCGATGGGAACTTCCATCTCGCTCCCTCGCTCGTCCATGTGCTCGACTCCCATGGTGCCACCTCCGTCATCCTGCGAGTGCGTCGCGCCGCCGCTGCCGCGTCGGAGACCGTGCGGCGAGCCCGATGGCGGATCGCGCTGCTCGTGCATGGCTGCACGAAGCGTACCACCCCGGATCCTGCCGATTCTGCGGGCCCTTCCATCCGCGGTGTCACCTGGACAGGACGGATCTTCGACGAGAATGGGACACTCGTGAAGTGGCCGGACCCTCTACGAGACGGTCAGCCCACGGAGCCGGGAAGCCCTCCGAGAACGAAGGCGGCGGCGTGGAAGAGGGTGACCATGCTCTTGGCGTCCACGATCTCCGAGTCCCGCACCATGGCCAGGGCCCGGGAGAGCGGCATTCGAACCACCTCCATGAACTCGTCGGCGTCCCGGGAGGTCTCCCCCGCGGTCAGACCGGTGGCCAGGAAGAGATGGATGATCTCGTCGGTGAAGCCCGGCGTGGTGAAGATCCACGTCAGTCGTCGGAGCGCTCTCGCCTCGAATCCCGTCTCCTCCAGGAGCTCTCGCCGGGCACACTCTTCCCAGCTCTCGTCTCCAGGGTCCAGGGTCCCCGCCGGGACCTCGTAGAGGTATCCTCCGGCGGCGTAGCGATACTGTCGAATGAGGAGGATCTCCGGATCGTCGGCGTCGGGATCGCCCACCAGGGGAAGGACCGCCGCCGCCCCCGAGTGCTCCACGAGCTCCAGCTCTCCCGTGGAGCCGTCGGGAAAGCGGACCCGATCCACCCCGAGGTGCACGACGCGCCCGTCGTGGACGACGGTCCGGGAGAGGCGATCGTCGTGGGAGATTCCCTCGATGCCGGGCGGATCACCGCCGGAAAGACACGTCCCGTCCCGGCTCACGGTGACACCACCTTCACCGGCCCCAGCTCCAGCTCCTCCAGGGGACCCCGGACCTCCTCGGCGGCACCGACCACCACGATGGCCATCTCGCCGGGGCGAACATTTCTGCGTGCGGCCTCGAGGGCGGCCCCGGGGGTGACCTCCCGGATCCGGTCCCGGTAGGTGGCATGATAGTCGTCGGGAAGACCGTAGACGATGAGCTCGGCCACCCGGCTGCTCACCTGGCTCGTGGTTTCGAACCGGAGGGGAAAGACCCCCACGATGAAGTCCCGGGCCGACTCCACCTCCTTCTGCGTGGGGCCCTCGTCCAGGACTCCGTCCAACACCTGGACGATGTCTGCCACGGCATCGGCGGTCACCGCCGTCTCCACCGCCGTCGAGACCATGAAGGGTCCCGGAAGCCGCCGGGTGCTGAAGCGGGAGCGGACTCCGTAGGTGAAGCCCCGCTCCTCCCTGAGCCGCTGGTTGAGACGGCTGGTGAAGGAGCCGCCGAGAAGGGTGTTGAAGACCCGGAGCGGGAAGTAATCCTCGGACGTGCGGCGTATGCCGACGTGCCCCATCCGGAGCTCGGACTGCACGCTCCCCGGCCGATCCACGACGACGATCCGGCGCTCGCGGACTCGGGGCTCGACGTCGAATTCTGGACGCCCCCGGGCCTCGCCGCTCCACCCTCCCAGGTGATCCCGTGCGAGCCCGAGGACCTCGTCTTCGTCCACGTCCCCGGCGACCACCAGCCCCCCGTCTCCGGGGCGGTACGCCTCGTCCACGAAGGTTTTCGTCGACTCGGCACCGATCCCCTCCACGGCGCCGCCCACCCCGTCGATCGGGCGTCCGTACGGAATGCCTTCGGCGTAGATGCCCCGGAGGGCGTGGTCCACCGCCAGCTTGGACGGGACCACCTTCCTCTGGGCCAGGGTCGCCAGCTGCTGGTTCCGCACCCGGGCCACCTCCCCCTCGGGAAAGGCGGGCTCCCGGATGACTTCGGCCAGCAGGGCGAACCCTTCGGAGAGGCGGTCGGCGTGGCAGGAGAGGGAGACGGTGGTGGAGTCCCACCCCGTCGCCACCGAAAGATCGGCCCCGAGTCCCTCCAGCGCCTCGGCCAGGTCCGCCCCGGAACGCTTTTCGGTTCCTCCGTCCAGACAGTCTCCGGTCACCACGGCGAGGCCGGCCCGGTCGTCCGAAAGCCAGCTCTCACCGGCGTTCAGGACCACGGTGGCGGTCGCCATGGGGATCCGGGGCAGCCGGGCCACCCGGGTCTGGAGGCCATTGTCAAGGGCTCCGGACACCACCTCGGGAAAGGAGAAGGGGCGGATCTTCCCGGCCGGCGGAGGCTCGGTGCCGTGCCCGCCTTCCCCGATCCGGCTCCCGGCTCCGACTCGCTCGCCGCCCGCGATCCGATCGACCGGGGCGACGCTCTCCCCTCCTCCGCTTCGTCCGCCTCGTCCGACCCTCACGACTCACCTCCGGGCACGTAGCTCACGATCACTCGGTTGTCCTCCCCGAGGTGGGCGTCGGCGAAGCTCCGCACGCGCTCCACGTCCACCGATCGATACCGGTCGATCTCCGAGTTGATGCGTCCCGGATCGTCGAAGAAGATCTCGAACATGGAGAGGAGGTCGGCCCGGTCGCCCACCTTCTCGATCTGGCGCAGCATCTCCGTCTCGTTGATGGACAGTGAGCGTTCCAGCTCCTCCTCCCGGACCGATCCGAGCCCCTCCACCTCCCCGACCAGGGCCTGTTCCAGCTTCTCGGGATCGGCGTCGGGATAACCTGTCACCCAGAGAAGGAGCATGGTGGCCCCCGTCAGCAGCGGGAAAGTGAAGGAGACCACGTCCTTGGCCACCTGCTGCTCCCGGACGAGGGACCGGTAGAGGCGGGACGCCTTTCCGTTGCCCAGGACGCCGCTGGCCACGTCGGCTTCGTAGTATCCCCCGGTGTCGTATGGCGGAACGCGGGCTGCGAGATAGACCCGCGGCAAGGGCACGTCCGACTCCACCCGCTCCCGCCGGGTCTCGCCGATGACGGGCTCCAGCTCGGCCTCTCCGGGAATCGACGGCGGAGGGGGACCGGCGGGGATCGCACCGAACTGGCGCTCCACCAGCTCCAGGGCGTCGTCCTCGTCCACGTCCCCGCAGATGGTCAGCACGGCGTTGTTCGGCACGTAGAAGGCCCGGAAGAACTCCTCCACGTCTTCCAGGCTCGCCGCGTCCAGATCCTCCATCGACCCGATGACCGTGTGGTGATAGGGATGGTCCTCGGGGAACACGAGCTTCTGGATACGCTCACTCCAGTCGCCGTAGGGCTGGTTGTCGTAGCGCTGCCGCTTCTCGTTCTTCACCACGTCCCGCTGGTTGTCGAGCTTCTCCTGCGTCAGGGCCGGCAG
>JBKHJU010000249.1:0-4298 GCA_046537985.1 Longimicrobiales bacterium | reverse complement strand
TCCAGGAGCTGGAGCTCCACGTCCGCGACACGAAGCGGGGCATGGAGGAGATCACCCGGGAGATCCCCAACGTGGCCGAGGAGAGCCTGGTGGACCTGGACGAGCGGGGCGTGGTTCGGATCGGCGCCCGGGTCGAGAGCGGCGACATCCTGGTGGGGAAGATCACGCCCAAGGGTGAGACCGAGCTCTCCCCCGAGGAAAAGCTGCTGACCGCCATCTTCGGTGAGAAGGCGAAGGACGTGAAGGACTCGTCGCTGAAGGTCTCTCCGGGAATGGAGGGCACCGTCATCGACGTGAAGATCTTCTCCCGTCGGATCGACGATCCCCTCCTGGAGAAGGAGCACGGTGAGCAGATCGGCCAGCTCCGGGTGCAGGAGCGGGCCCAGGTCCAGCGCATCACCGAGGCACGGAACGAGGAGCTCTACGAGCTGCTCCACCTGAACACGGTGGCCCTGGCGCTGAAGAAGGGCACCGTGGAGCCCATGATCGAAGAGGGCACCAAGCTGACGAAGGAGGTTCTCGACGACATCGACTTCGCGAAGCTGGATCTGGAGACCCTCAAGATCCAGAACAAGGAAGTCAACGAGAAGGTGCGCCGCGTGATCGACGAGGCGGCGACCCGGATCGAGCGGGTCCGGACCAGGGCCGAGGAGCAGATCGACAAGGTCTTCCAGCCCGACGAGCTGCCCCCGGGCGTCGTCCAACTCGTCAAGGTCTACCTGGCGGAGAAGCGGAAGATCTCCGTCGGCGACAAGATGGCCGGCCGCCACGGGAACAAGGGTATCATCGCGCGGATCGCGCCGGAGGAGGACATGCCGTTCCTTCCCGACGGGACTCCCGTGGAGGTGGTGCTCAGTCCCCTGGGCGTGCCGTCCCGGATGAACGTGGGACAGGTCCTCGAGACCCATCTCGGGTGGGCTGCCGACATCCTGGGCTTCGAGGCCAAGACCCCCGTATTTCAGGGTGCCACGGAAGACGAGATCGGCCTCCTGCTCAAGGTGGCCGCCCTGAAGTGGACCCGGGACGCCCTGGACCTGAAAGCCGAGTTCCCCGAGATCGGGGTCGATGAGATCAACCTCCTGGTCTCGGCCGCGCAGGAGATCCTCCCCGACACGGGCGAGCTGAAGGTTCCGACCACCGGCAACGGCTCCGGTAACGGAAGGGATCCGGTGACCAGCGGCCTGGGCCGGAGCATGGACCAGTACGTGGCCGAGACCCTGCCCCGGGAGACGCGCTCCCTTTTCGACGGCTTCTCCAGGTTCGTGGTGGAGGCCGGAATGGAGCTCGCGGAGCGGGCTGGCGAGAAGCTGGGGGACTTTCTGCCGAAGGTGGCCGAGCTGAGCGAGCAGTCCTCTTCGAAGGATCCTGGGCTGGACGCCGCGGCCGTGGAGATCATGTCCAGGGCGGAGATCTATCCGAACGGAAAGGTCTGGCTCCGGGACGGGCGGAGCGGTCGGCGCTTCGATTTTCCGGTCACGGTCGGCCAGATGTACATGCTCAAGCTGAGCCACCTGATCGACGACAAGATTCACGCCCGGAGCATCGGACCCTACAGCCTCGTGACGCAGCAGCCCCTGGCCGGGAAGGCCCAGTTCGGCGGCCAGCGCTTCGGAGAGATGGAGGTCTGGGCCCTCGAGGCCTACGGCGCGGCCCATACGCTCCAGGAGATCCTGACGGTCAAGTCCGACGACGTGTCGGGCCGGTCAAGGGTCTACGAGGCCATCGTCAAGGGCGACAATCTTCCGGACCCGGGCACTCCGGAGTCGTTCAACGTCCTGGTCAAGGAGTTGCAGAGCCTCGGGTTGAGCGTGACACTCGGCCACGAAGACTAGCCGGATGAGCCGGTAGGATGACTACGACGCACGACGCCGGCATCACCCGGCATCACCGTATGACGATCACACCCTCCAACCCTTTGGGGTGCACATCGGATGATTGACTTTCCCAGATCTCGCGGCCGCAGTCGGTCGGACTTCGACTACATCCAGATTCGGATCGCCTCGCCGGAGGAGATCCGGAGCTGGTCGTACGGCGAGGTGACGAAGCCCGAGACCATCAACTACCGCTCCTTCAAGCCTGAGCGGGACGGTCTCTTCTGCGAGCGGATCTTCGGACCGGTCAAGGACTGGGAGTGCCACTGCGGAAAGTTCAAGCGTATTCGCTTCCGGGGTCACGTCTGTGACCGCTGCGGGGTGGAGGTCACGCTGTCCAAGGTGCGGCGGGAGCGCATGGGCCATATCGAGCTGGCCGTGCCGGTCTGCCACATCTGGTTCTTCAAGACCCTTCCCAGCCAGCTGGGCTACCTTCTCGGGATGACCCTTCGGGACCTGGAGAAGGTCGTCTACTACGCCAACTACATCGTCACCCATCCGGGGAAGCAGGACCTGGAGTACAAGGATCTCCTGGACGAGGACGAGTACTACGACCTCCGGGTGAAGGCTCGGGAGGAGGGCGACGATCGCTTCAAGGCCGAGATCGGCGCCGAGGGGGTGCGCACCCTGCTGAAGACCCTGGACAGCCCCGAGCGGCGCATCCGGGACCTGAACTCCGACGGAAACGGGCTCGACCGGCTCGCCGGCTGGCTCCGGCACGAGATCGCCACCGAGACCTCCCAGCACCGCAAGAAGAAGAAGCTGAAGAGGCTCAAGGTGGTGGACGCCCTCCGCAACTCCGGCGGGTCGCCGGACGAGCGGAACAAGCCCGAGCACATGGTCCTGGACTGTATCCCGGTCATTCCGCCGGACCTGCGTCCCCTGGTTCCCCTGGACGGCGGACGTTTCGCAACCAGCGACCTGAACGACCTTTACCGTCGGGTCATCAACCGGAACAACCGCCTCAAGAAGCTCATCGAGATGCGGGCGCCGGAGGTCATCCTCCGGAACGAGAAGCGCATGCTCCAGGAGGCCGTGGACGCCCTCTTCGACAACGGTCGTCGGGGGAAGGCCATCCGCGGTCGGGGCAAGCGGCCCCTGAAGTCCCTCTCGGACATGCTCAAGGGGAAGCAGGGTCGCTTCCGTCAGAACCTGCTGGGTAAGCGCGTCGACTACTCCGGCCGCTCGGTCATCGTGGTCGGGCCGGAGCTCGGACTGCACCAGTGCGGTCTGCCCAAGCAGATGGCCGTCGAGCTCTTCAAGCCCTTCATCATCCACGAGCTGGAGAAGCGGGGCGAGGCGGAGACGGTGAAGCGGGCCAAGAAGATCGTGGAGCAGGACACGCCGGCCGTCTACGAGGTCCTGGAGGACATCATCAAGGACCACCCGGTTCTCCTGAACCGGGCGCCGACGCTGCACCGCCTGGGAATCCAGGCCTTCGAGCCCGTGCTGGTCGAGGGGAAGGCGATCCGGATCCATCCCCTGGTCTGCGCGGCGTTCAACGCCGACTTCGACGGTGACCAGATGGCGGTCCACGTGCCCCTGAGCTTCGAGGCGCAGCTCGAGGCCCGCGTGCTCATGCTCTCGTCCAACAACATCCTCCTTCCGTCCAACGGACGGCCGGTGGCTTCGCCGTCCCAGGACATGGTCATGGGCTGCTACTACCTGACCAGGCCGTACCTGCGCCAGGTGGAGCTGGAGTCGGTCCTCGAGGACCAGGGCGGCCCCAAGAGCCGACGCCAGGAGGCCCAGAAGGGGATGGACGAATACTTCGAGGACGCGCCCCGCTTCTCCACGTACGGAGAGGTGGACACCCTCCTGGAGCGCGGGGAGCTGGAGTTCCAGAGCCCCATCTACTACTGGGTGCCCCGTCACTTCGGCCGCCCCGAGGAGCAGGAGCCGGGCGACGGAAAGTGGGTCCAGACCACGGCCGGGCGGGTCATGTTCAACTCCATCATCCCCGACGAGCTGGGCTACTACGACACCACCTTCGGCAAGAAGGAGCTCGGGGACCTCATCTTCGAGTGCTTCACCGAGCTGGGCCTGGCCCGGACGACCCGGTTCCTGGACCGCCTCAAGGACTTCGGCTTCCGCTACGCCACCATGGGCGGCGTGAGCATCGGGATCGACGACCTCGAGGTGCCCCACGAGAAGGTGGAGATCCTGCAGGACGCCGAGGACCAGGTGGCCCGCTTCCAGAAGGCGTACCAGAACGGGTACATCTCCAACGGTGAGCGCTACAACAAGGTCATCGACGCCTGGACCCACGCCAACAACGACGTGGCCGACGTCATGGTCGGCAAGCTGGAGCGCTCCAAGGGCGGGTTCAATCCGGTCTACATGATGATGACGTCGGGCGCCCGCGGGAATCGCGACCAGATGCGGCAGCTCGCAGGGATGCGCGGCCTGATGGCCAAGCCGCAGAAG
>JBKHJU010000248.1:0-4308 GCA_046537985.1 Longimicrobiales bacterium | reverse complement strand
GTTGGAAGTACCGCAGCCTCCGGTTGGGCGTGCGGTGGTTGTTCGTTCGGCGTTTTCAGGTACGGCGGTTTCTGGTTCGAAAGGGAGAATCGCATGAAGAAGAGCTTCGGAAGGTGATGCACCGGCGTTCTCGGCACGGTCCTCGTCCTCGGCACGGGCGTGACGTCGGCGGCCGCGCAGGATCAGGATTGGGGCAACCCGGAGGGGGAGTGGCGCTTCTGGGGGGCCGACCAGCGGAGTAGCCGTTACTCCCCCGTGGACCAGATCACGGCGGAGAACTTCGAGGATCTCGAGGTCGCGTGGACCTGGAGAGGCGACAACTTCGGCCCCGATCCGTATCCCCTGATGCGGTCGACGCCGATCTACGCCAACGGGACCCTCTTCACGGTCGCCGGCGAGCGCCGCACGGCCGCCGCCATCGACCCGGCCACGGGCGAGACCCTCTGGACGTACCGGGAGCCGTACACGGAGCGCTGGGAGCGCTCCATGAGGAAGAGCTACGGGAAGGGCGTGGCCTACGCCGAGGTGGACGGTCGGGAGCTCGTCTATCTGGTGACCCCGGGATTCTTCCTCCACGCCCTGGACGCCGAGACGGGCCGTCCCGCCGAGAACTGGGGTGAGCCGGTCCCCATCGACGGCTTCCCCGAAACGGGCGTACAGGACCTCCTCGCCTACATGGATCGCGGCGAATACGACGTCTTCTCCGGATATCCGGAGCGGGACAAGATCATCACGAACTCGTCGTCGCCCATGGTCGTCAACGAGACCGTGGTGGTGGGCAACTCCCACGAGCAGGGCTACAACCAGACCCGCCGGACCAACGTGCCCGGAGACATCCTCGCCTTCGACGCCGGATCCGGGGAATTCAAGTGGCGATTCGACGTGATTCCCCGGGAGGGTCAGTTCGGCCTGGACACCTGGGAGAGCGACGCCTGGCAGTACACCGGCAACGTGTCGTCGTGGGCGCCCATGTCGGCGGATCCGGAGCTCGGTCTCGTCTACGTCGTCACCGACGGCGTGACCATCGACCACTACGGCGGATTCTATCCCGGCGACAACCTGTTCTCGACGTCGATCCTCGCCCTCGACGTGGAGACGGGTCAGCGGGCGTGGCACTACCAGCTCGTGCACCACGACATCTGGAACTACGACAATCCGACGGCCCCGAACCTCCTGGATGTGACCATCGACGGGGAAGAAGTCCCCATCCTGGTGCAGACCACGAAGCAGGGCTTCGCCTACGTCCTGAATCGGGAGACGGGAGAGCCGATCTGGCCCATACCCGAGACCCCCGTGCCCCAGTCGAAGGTTCCGGGTGAGCAGACTTCGCCGACCCAGCCGATTCCGAGCCGGCCGGCGCCCTACGAGATGACGGGATTGCCGGACAGCATGATCGTGGACTTCACCCCCGAGATTCGGGAGAGGGCGCTGGAGAACCTGGAAGGGTTCGAGTACGGACCCGTCTTCCAGCCTCCCATCCACTCCGACAACGATCTGGGGATCCGGGGCTCATTCCACTGCCCCGGGGCCAACGGCGGCACGAACATACTGGGAGGGACCGTCGCCGATCCGGCGAGCGGGGTGATCTACGTAGCGTCCATCCGGGCCTGCACCGATCCCTACCTGGTCCCGGGAACGGACTCGGATCCCGAGTCCGACGTCCGCTACGTCAGCGGTCGGGGAGCGACGGCTTTCGGAAGCACGTATGTGGAGGGGATTCCACCGTGGAAGCCTCCGTACGGGAGCATTACCGCCATCGACATGAACACGGGGGAGCACCTCTGGAAGATTCCCAACTCGGTCACCCCGGACAACATCGCCGATCATCCTCTCCTGGAGGGCGTGGACATCGGCAACACGGGCCGATCGGCCCATGCCACGGCGCTGGTGACACCGAACCTCCTCATCTGGGGTGAGGGGCGGGGGGCCCGGCCGCTGGTCCACGCCGGGGACAAGGAGACCGGCGAGATCCTCGGCACCGTCGAGATTCCCGCTCCCACCCACACGGCGCCGATGACCTACGAGCACGAAGGCCAGCAGTACCTCGTCTTCTCCGTCGGAGGTGGAGATCTGCCGGGATCCCACGTCGCGCTGACGCTGCCCTAGCGGGGAAGGGGAGGGGGTCGCGGGGCCGGTCCGAGTCCGAGGCCGGCCCCGGGCCCGCCGCCGGGCGGGCTATCCCGAATCCCGCACGCCCCAGTCGCTGTCGACCCAGCCCTGGTCCGCCGGCTCGTTCGGATCCGACTCGAGGAACTCGATGAGGTCGGAGTGGAATCGCTCCGGGATCTCGAAGGCCGGGGCGTGGCCCACGTCGTCGTAGAGGATGAGCTGGGCGTTCTGGAGCTCCTCGGCGACGTTTCGGGCCTCTGCGGCGAAGTCCGCGGAGAGGGGATCGTCGGCGCCCCCGATGACCAGGGCCTTCGAGTCGATGTGCTGCCAGTCGTAGACCACCTCGTCTTCGAAGAGGATCTGGCCCTGCCGGGCGCGCATCTCCAGCCAGCGGGGGAACTCTCCGCTGTAGATGAGGCCGAAGGGGTACTTCACCCACTCCAGGTATTCGTTGTCCCAACCGGCGACGTAATAGCGCTGGTGGGAGCGCAGCACCGACTCGTAGTACTCCTGGGGCGTGATGTCCTCCGGGTCGCCCGCCGTCGGCTCGCTCCACTCCCGCTCCGGACGCTGGTCCGAGAGCCCGATCTGGTTGACCATGACGACGTGGCTGGTGCGCTCCGGGTAGGTCATGGCGAAGCGGCTCGCCACCATCCCGCCCATGGAGTGGCCGACGATGGCGGCCTGGTCGACGCCCAGGTGGTCCAGGAGGCGCCGGGTGTTTCGTGCCGGGATGTGGAGGTTGTACTGCATGACGGGCTTGGACGACCGGCCGTACCCCAGACGGTCGATGGCGATCGCCCGGAAGCCCGCCTCGGTGAGGCGCTCCATGGTGTCGCCGAAGACCGCCCCGAAGAAGTTCATCCCGTGGAAGAGGACGACCGTCCGGCCGTTGGGCGTGCCCGTGGGAGGCGCGTCCATGTAGGCCATCCGCAGGTCCTGTCCGTAGACCTCCACCGGCAGGAACTCCACCGGGTACGGATAGGGGACGTTGGAATAGTCGATGGCCGTCACGCCCCAGTCGTCGGGGGGTGAAGCCGGCGGCTGTTCCTGAGCCATAAGGGAGTCGGGAGCGATCGGCGAGTCGGGTCCGGCGAGGACGATCAGCCCGAGGAGGAGGGTCACGAGGGGGACGATTCCCCGGTGTCGTGGGTAGGTCATGCGCTCTCCTGAAAGGTGGCGTATCGTGATCGAAGGGGGACGAGGGCCGCTGTCGGGAGCGGTTCACCCGAACCGCCCGACGAGGGGCGCACGGGGGGCGCAATGTATCGGGGGACCGTCCGGGAGACCAGCACCGCCATCGTGCTCCACTCCCACCAGCTCGGACACCAGCTCGGACACATTCCCCGCCCGAAACGTTATCGGGGGAGGATCAGAAACGGGTCGTACAGGGGCACGTACCGCTGCAGGTTCCGGGGGCCGATCTCCCCGCCCCACACCACCCCGCTCTCGTCCATGGCCACGAACTCGGCTCCGCTCGTGTAGGCGTCGACGGGGTCGTGCTCCGGGTCGGGGATGAGATACCGGACCCATCCGTCCCGGGCGCTTCCGATCCGGACGCCCCTCTCCCATCCCCGGAGGTCGCGCTCGGGATTCGAATCCGAGTCCGCGACCAGGATCACGTCGTCGGGGGTGATGAAGATGCCGGACGGGCGTCCGAACTGGGTCCACTCTTCGAGGAACTCCCCGTCGGCCGTGAAGATCTGGATCCGGTTGTTGCCCCGGTCTCCGACGAAGATCCGTCCCCGGGAGTCGGCGGAGAGGGTGTGGGGCTCCCGGAAGAGCCCGTTCTCGACTCCCGTTCCCCCCCATTCCATGAGGAAGTCGCCCTCCGCGTCGTACTTGAGGACCCGGTTGTTTCCGTCGTTTCCGTGGCCGTCGGCTACGAAGAACTCTCCGCTGGGAAGGACGAGGACGTCGTTCGGTTGGTCGAAGTGATGGGGGTCGGAGCCCGCCACCCCCGGCTCTCCCAGCGTCATGAGGAGCTCCCCCTCGGAGCTGAACTTGTAGACCGCGTGGCCCTTTCCGTCTCCCTCCACGCCCCCGGCTCCCTCGGCGTCGGTGGCCCAGACGTTCTCCTCGTGGTCCACGAAGAGTCCGTGGGGCCACGAAAAGAGACCGGCGCCGAACTGGCGCACGACGTTCCCCTCGGCGTCGAGCTTGAGGATGGGGTTCACCTCGGGACGGTCGAAGCAGTAC
>JBKHJU010000247.1:0-4310 GCA_046537985.1 Longimicrobiales bacterium | reverse complement strand
TGGCGTGCTGGTTTCGCTCACCGACAGCCAGGCGCTGAAGCTCCCCGAGGCGAAGGGTGGCATACCCCGTGGGCAGAGCCAGCACGACGGCCACCAGCACGAAAGCGACGAGCAGACGGGTGGGTACCGTCATCGACGGTCCATGCCGCTGTCGGGGTCCGGGATTCCGCTGCGGAGCAGCCCCCTGATTCGCTCCAGCTCCGTCGAGAGGGAATCCGCCGCGGAGCGGGCGATGTCCCTCTCACCCAGAAGGGCTTCGATGGTGGCGTCGAGTGACGGCCCGGAGAGGGTCGGGAGCTCCCGATCGACCACGTCCCGCTCTTCCGGAGACGAGCAATCCCGGAATCCGGGTGCCACGGACCACTCTTCCGGCGAGGCGTCTCGAGCGGCCGACTCTGCGGTCTGGGAAGGGGCGTCCGTCGCCAAAGGGGCGTCCATCGCCATCGCAGGATTGGTCGGGATCGGCGAGTACGGGTCCTCGACGGGTCGTGCGCCGAGGTCGAGGGCCAGGAGATACAGGGATTCCGCCACGGCGCGAGCCGTCACGGTCAGGGGAGACACCTGGAGGTACCGAGCCGCGAGATGGGCCGTTCCAGTCGGGAATCGAGCCGGATTCCTCGGATCGAGCTCCGCCGTCGCGAGAAGCAATATCGCGTCACTCCCCTCCTCTCCGGCCTCACAGCTCGAGGCCAGCTCCTGGAAGATCCCGTACGCCTCTCCATAGCGCCCCTCGTCGAGCGCCGCCTTACCCTCGGCCAATCGGCTCCCGGAATCGGTGGGTCCCACCGACGGCCCGGTCGAGAAGCCGGCGCATCCCCACGAGACGCCGGCCAGGGTGAGGGCGAGGACGAATACCGCCCCGTGCCGACGCCCGATCCTCCTCGGCAGGCGGGTCCCCCGACCCATTCCCGTCATGCGGCCGTCTCGTCGTCCGTAAGAGAGCCGACGACCGCAGCGAAGGCCTCGACGACGTCGGGATCGAAGTGTGATCCCCCCGAATCCAGAATTTCCTCGATCGCCCGCTCGACGGTCCAGGCCTCCTTGTACGGTCGGGAGTGAGTCAGCGCGTCGAAGGTGTCCGCCACGGACACGATTCTCCCGGAAAGCGGGATGTCATCCCCGGAGAGGCCGTGGGGATACCCCCCTCCGTCCCATCGCTCGTGGTGATTCAAGGCGATCTCCGCCGCGAAGTCCAGAAGCGGGAACCCGCTCTCGCCCAGGAGGTCGGCCCCGATGGTGGTATGGGCTTTCATGACCTCGAATTCTTCGTCGGTCAACGACCGTGGGCTCAGGAGGACCTCGTCCGGGACCCCGATCTTTCCCACGTCGTGGAGCGGTGCACCGACGCGAAGCATCTGGATGCTCTCGCCGTCGAGGCCCAGCTCCCGGCCCAGGGCGGCGGACGTCCGTCCCACCCTCCGGGTGTGCTCACCGGTGAGATCGTCCCGATACTCGGCGGCTCGCGCCAGACGATTGAGGATTTCCAGGCGGGCAGCCTCCAGGTCCCGGGTGCGGGCTCGGACCCGGTGCTCGAGGAGGAGCTTCTGATCCTCGAGGAGCTCGTTCTGATACCGGAGCTTCTTCTGGAGGAAGCGGGTCTGGAGGAGGTTGAAGACCCGGAGCCGGACCTCCGCAGGGCTCAACGGCTTCGTCAGGAAGTCGGCGGCACCCCCCGACAGGGCTCTCCGCTTGGCATGGTGACTGTGGTCGGACGTCAGCACGAGCACCGGCAAATATTCCTCGTCGGAAATGCGCTCCCCCACGGCCTCGAGGAACTCGAAGCCGTCCATTCCCGGCATGAGGAGGTCGAGGAGGATCAGGTCCGGCCTCGAGCGATCGAACAGCTCCAGCCCCTCCCGGGCGTCGGCGGCCACGGTGAGGTTCTCGAACCCCTGCGGCTCCAGGATCCGCCGCAGGAGCGTGACGTTGGCCTCCTCATCGTCGATGATGAGGATCGTGGCTTCCTGCACCATCTCAGTGAGCACGGCGACATCCGGTCGTCACGTTCCATCGACCCCCGTTCGAGGCCCATCACCCGCGTTCTTCGAAAACTGCCCCTCGCGCCGTCGAAGATGCAAAGACCGCGCCGCCCCCCCTCGAGCGATCCAGAGGCCTTTCGGATTCGAGTGATTCGCCTTAGCTTACCGAAGAAATACCGAATCTCGTGTCGGAGGCGTTCAGCGTTCCGCCCCGACCCCCAACGAACGGAACGGCCGGACGAGCACCCGCGAACCATGCGATCCCTCCCCATCCACGGCCGCGGCACCTCCTCCAACCCGGCCAACCGCTTCACGGAGCTCCGGGTCGAGCGGGACGACTGGGGCCATCCCGACGATCCGGGTCCCGAGACCCGCCTCTACCGGGACTCGTCCCGCTCCGTCATCACCACCAACGACTCGCCGGACGTGGGATTCGACGCCTCGGTGAACCCGTACCGGGGATGCGAGCACGGGTGTGGTTACTGCTACGCCCGCCCCAACCACGAGTACCTCGGCCTCTCCGCCGGCCTCGATTTCGAGACGAAGATCTTCGTGAAGGAGGACGCGCCGGAGCTGCTGCGGAAGGAGCTGGCCTCGCCCTCCTGGAAACCGAAGGTGCTCGTCATGAGCGGGGTGACCGACCCGTACCAGCCGGCGGAGCGGCGGATGGAGGTGACCCGGGGATGCCTGGAGGTGCTCGCCGAGGCCCGAAATCCCGTCTCCATCATCACCAAGAGCCACCTGGTGACCCGGGACATCGACCACCTTGCCGAGCTCGCAGCCCACGGCGCCGCTCGCGTCACCCTCTCGGTCACCACCCTCCGGAACGAGATCCACCGGGCGATGGAGCCCCGGGCGTCCGTCCCGAAGCGACGCCTCGGGGCCATCCGGGAGCTGGCCGAGGCGGGAGTCCCGGTGGGAGTGAACGTCGCCCCGGTCGTCCCGGGCCTCACCGATCACGAGATGGCCGACATCCTCGAGGCCGCGGCCGAAGCGGGGGCCACCCGGGCCGGCTACATCGTCCTCCGTCTCCCCTTCGGCGTGAAGGACCTCTTCGTGGACTGGCTGGAGCACCACTTTCCGGACCGGAAGGACAAGGTGGTCCATCGCCTCGAGTCCCTCAGGGGAGGGAAGCTGAACGACCCCCGATTCGGGAGCCGGATGAAGGGAGAGGGGCCCTACGCCGCCCAGATCCGGGATCTCTTCGAGGTCACGACCCGCAGGATGGGGTTCAATCGGGAGGACGAGTCGCTTTCGACCGCCGCCTTCCGCCGGCCCCCAGTGGACGGTGAGCAGATGGCCCTGTTCCGATAAGTCGAGGCCCCGCCGGGCGAGCTCGCTCTGTTCCGGGGGCTCCCCGGGGAGCGCTGTCGCCCCGTAACTCTCAGCTCAATCGGCCAGGTGCACCGCCACGCCGCCGACCCTGCGGGGGTCGGCCGCCACCTGGAAGCCGTAGCCTGGGCGCCACAAGGCCGCCGTGACGCCCCCGAAGAACATGGAGATCTCGTCGAAGGGACGCGTCTCGGCGTCGAGCCCCTCGACGGCGACGCCCGGCTCGTGGGCGACCCGGTAGGAGCGACCGTCCTCCTCCATCTCCACGTGGAGCCGGGGATGGGCCATGGCCTGGTCCAGCTTCATGTCCAGCCGAAGGTAGTTGAGCAGGGTCTGGAGGAGGGCCGTGGTGATTCGGCCCGCCCCGGGCGAGCCCACCGCCAGCACCGAGCCGTCGGGGCCGCGAGCCACCGTCGGGGCCATGTTGGAGGGAAGGCGGGCACCGACGGGCCACGAGGGAAGGCCCCGTGGATTCAGCTCCTTCTCGCCCAGGCAGTTGTTCAGGAAGATCCCGGTGCCCGGAGGCACCACGCCCGATCCGTAGCCCGTCGATGCGCTGATGGAACAGGCCCTCCCTTCCGAATCCACCGCCGAGGTGTGAATCGTGGAGCCCGACTCGGCCACCCGGCGAAGCTCCCGGAGCGTCCCTTCCTCGAGCAGGCGGGGGACGTCCCGCATCAGGTCCTCGCTGGGGTTCAGCTCCCGGGCCCGAAAGCCCAGCACCGCCGCCTGCACCCGCACGAGTCGCGAGAGCTCCTCCTCGCTCCACGCCTCCCGCGGACGGCCGTTCATGAGGAGGAGCATGGCCACCAGCACGGCACCCCCGATCGCCGGCGGCGGGTTGGTCCAGACCTTCCAGCCGTCCACGTCGGCGATCAGGGCTTCCCGCACCTCGGGCTCGTAGGCCGCCAGATCGGCCCGGGTGAGGATTCCTCCGGTGTCCTGGATGTGACCGGCGATCCGGTCCGCGATCTCACCCCGATAGAAGGGGTCCGCGCC
>JBKHJU010000246.1:0-4319 GCA_046537985.1 Longimicrobiales bacterium | reverse complement strand
CCTCCATCATGCCCTTCATGGCCGTGGTGGCGAATCCCGAGCTGATCCAGGAGAACGAGATGCTGGCCTGGATCGGCTCCGTCTCCGGAGCCGAGAGCTACTCGGGCTTCCTTCTCGTCCTGGCCCTCCTCGTCCTCCTGATCCTTCTCCTCAGCCACGGCTTCATCGCTCTCACGACCTGGCTGGTGGCGAAGTTCGTCTGGCGGAAGCACCACGCCCTGTCCCAGAGACTCCTCACGCGCTATCTGGCTCAGCCGTATCCCTTCTTCCTGGGGCGCAACACGTCCGAGCTCAGCGAGCACCTGCTCCGGGAGATCGAGACGGTGGTCCGGGGCGTCCTCTATCCGTCCATGGACGTGCTGGTGAAGGGGATCATCTCCCTCCTCCTCGTGGGATTCCTGGCGTACGTCGACCCCCTGCTCGCCATCGTTGTCGCCATCGTCCTGGGCGGAGCGTATGTCGGAATCTGGAGCGTGGTACGGGAGAAGCAGGGGGAGATCGGCACCCAGCAGCTCGACGCGAATCGGAAGCGGTTCAGGGTCGCCACGGAAGCCTTCCAGGGGATCAAGGAGCTGAAGGCCCTCGGGCGGGAGTCCATGATCCTCGAGCGCTACGGCAACGAGTCCCGACGCTTCACCCGCCACTCGACCCAGCACGAGCTGGCGGCTCGGCTTCCCCGCAACATCATGGAGGTCATCGCCTTCGGGGGCGTGCTCCTGGTGGTGGTCTATCTGCTGACGGCTCGAGGTGGGCTGGGAGAGGCCCTTCCGGTCCTGGCGGCCTTCACCTTCGCCGGATACAAGCTCATGCCGGCGCTGCAGGGGGTCTTCGCCGGCCTCGTTCAGGTCCGCTTCCATGCTCCGGCCCTGGACGCCGTCCATCGGGACCTCTTCGGAGAGCCCGGCGTCATCCTCGCCGAGGCCGAGGAGGAGGCCGAGTCGAAGCGCGGTATGCGAGGTCGGCGGGCCGGCGATCCACGGCGTCCGGCCCCGACCCGGGCCGAACCGCCCGCCGGGAGGCAGCCCGACCCGGCACCCGAGGGCGAACCCCTCGAGGAGATCGGAGATCGAAAGCCCCTCCCGTTCCGAGATGAGATCGTCCTCGACGAAGTCGCCTACCGGTACGATCCCAGAGAGGCGCCCGTCCTCCGGGGGGTCAGCCTCCGGATCCGGAAGGGAGAGATGGTGGGGCTGGTGGGCGCGACCGGATCGGGGAAGACCACGCTGGTGGACCTCGTACTGGGACTCCTGGCACCCTGGCAGGGCCGGATCCTGGTGGACGGACGGCCGCTCACGGGGGAGCGTCGGCTCCGCTGGCGGCGTTCGGTGGGGTACGTGCCCCAGGAGATCTTTCTCGGGGACGAGTCGGTGGCCGCCAACATCGCCTTCGGCATCCCGCCGGACGGAGTCGACCGGGAGGCGGCCGTCCGGGCGGCCACCATCGCCCAGATCCACGACTTCATCCAGGATCTTCCCGAGGGATACGACACGGTGGTGGGGGAGCGGGGGGTGCGCCTCAGCGGAGGACAGCGGCAGCGTATCGGCATCGCCCGGGCCCTCTACGGCAATCCCCCGGTCCTGGTCATGGACGAGGGCACGAGCGATCTCGACGGCGTGACCGAGGCCGCGGTCACCCGGGCCATCCGGGACGCCGATCCCCGCCGGACCATCATCTGGATCGCACACCGCCTCCGGACCGTCGAGCGCTGCGACCGGATCTACCTCCTGGAGAAGGGCGGGGTGGCGGACTCGGGACCGTACGACGACCTCCTCCGCACCAGCGAGCGGTTCCGGGCCATGGCCCGGGCCGGGGCGGACACGTGAGCCTGACGGGCATCGGGCCGTGCCGGAGCCCGCGCCCGAGCTCGTTCCGGGCGCCCGAGGGGGCGCGCCCGTGAGCCGCGCCCTCATCCTGGTTCTGGTCCCGGCCCTGGCCCTGGTCCTGACCACGGGGCTCACGGCGCTGGTCCGCCGCATCGCCCTCTCCAGCGGCACCGTGGCCCAGGTCCGGGCCGATCGCTGGCACCGGAAGCCCACCCCGGCCGTGGGAGGCATCGCCATCTTCGCCGGGTTCGGGGTCGCCGTCCTCGTGGGCACCCTCCTCTCTCCCGACGTCACCACCACCCTGGAGGCGGACCGGGGCGGCATCGCGGGGCTGACCCACTGGCAGGCCCTCGTCGTCGCCGGCTCGGTCCTCTTCGTGGTCGGAGTCGTCGACGACCTGATCCAGCTCGCCCCCCTGGCCAAGCTCGGCGGCCAGCTCCTCGGCGCCGGAATCCTGGTCGTCAGCGGGATCGGGATCTGGATCACGGGCATCTACGTCGTCGACGTCCTGGTCTCGCTCCTCTGGTTCGTGGCGGTGACCAACGCCCTGAACCTCCTGGACAACATGGACGGCCTCGCCGCAGGGACGGGTGCCATCGCCGCCGGGGTCATCGCCGTCCTCCTCCTCCTGGACGGTCACGTGGGGGTCGCGTCGCTGGCCCTGGCTCTCTCCGGATCCCTGGTGGGATTCCTGGCCCACAACTATCCGCCGGCCCGGATCTTCATGGGGGACTCGGGATCCCTCTTCCTGGGCATCTTCCTGGCGGGGCTGGCCGTGGCTCCGGCGCCGGGCCTCTCCCGGGGGCTCTTCGCCGTGGTCGCCGTTCCCGCCCTGGTCCTGGCCGTGCCCCTCCTGGACACGACCTTCGTCACCGTCCAGCGGATCCTGGAGGGCCGGCCCGTCTCCGAGGGGGGCCGGGATCACACGTCCCACGGCCTGGTGTCCCTGGGGATCGACGAGAAGCGGGCCGTCTGGATCCTCTGGGGGCTCGCCGCCGTCGGCGGCGGTGTCGGGCTTCTCCTCCGCACCGCCGATCGGGCCCTGGCCGGCGTCCTCGGTGGAATCGTCGTCGTGGGCCTGACCCTGGTGGGAGCCTATCTGCTGAACGCCCGGCAGCGGCAGCGGCAGCGAGAGCGGGAACGGGTGCGCGCAGGGGAGCAAGAGAGCGACCGGGAACCGGTACGCGGGCGGACGCATGGACCGGAGGGCGAGCGTTCGACGGCGAGCGAGGCGGAGGCGACGCTTCACGACCGGGTCATGGCCTTCCACGAGCGGCTCCCCTTCTTCCCCTTCGTCCTGGACGTGATCCTGGTGGGGCTGGCGTACTACGCCGCCTACCTCATCCGGTGGGAGCCGGGCCGGCTCGCTCCCGAGCTCGAGTACTTCCAGGAGACCGTGGCCATCGTCGTCGTGGTCAAGCTCCTCGCATTCATGGGGGTGGGGATCTACGGGAGCCGCTGGCGCTTCTTCGGCCTCGAGGACGCGCTCCGGGTCGTGCGGGCCAACTTCTTCGCCACGCTGGTCGCGGTCGCCGTCCTCCTTCTATTCCAGCGCGTCGGACTGTCCCGGGGCGTCCTCCTCATCGACTTCTTCGTCTGCACCGGCCTGATCCTGGCCACCCGCTTCTCCTTCCGGATCATCGAGGGGGCCACCCGGAGCCTCTCCAACGAAGGGATGCCCGCCGTTCTCGTCGGCACCGCCGAGGACGCCGAGCTCGCCTTCCGGGAGCTGGGACGCCTCGACGGGCGGAATCTCCGCCTGGTGGCGGTGGCCGACACCGAGCGTACGGCGCCCCGGGGTCGCTTCCGGGGCTATCCCGTCTTCGGGGGGAGCGAAGCCCTCCCCCGGGCCATGGAATCCACGGGAGCCCACGTCGTGGTCCTGACCCGCCGGGGTGAGCACGTGGGCTGGAGGCCCCCCCGGGCCGTCCGCGAGTACCTGAAGGTACACGGCGGCCTGGACGTCTACGTCCTCGACATGACCCTGGACCGCTGGAGAGGCGTTTGAAGCTCCTGGTCACCGGGGCCGGCGGTCTCCTCGGCTCCGCCGTGGTCCGGTCCGCCCGGGGGAGGGGCCACGAGGTGATGGAGGGGGTTCGGGCGCCTGGCGAGAACGAGCTGACGGCCGGGATCGGGCCCGCCGCAGATACGACGGCCGGGATCGGGCCCGCCGCGGAGACGGCCGCCGGGATCGGGCCCGCCGCAGAGACGGGCTCACGGATCCTCGTGGACGTCACCGACCGGGAACACGTCGCCGAGGTCGTGTCCGAGGTCGCCCCCGACGCCGTCGTCCACTGCGCCGGCTACACCGACGTCGACGGCGCGGAGGCCAACCGGGACGAGGCTTTCGAGGTGAACGTCTCCGGGTCCCGCTGGGTGGCCCGGGCCGCGGCCGACGCAGGAAGCCTCGTTCTCCTTCCCAGCACCGACTACGTCTTCGACGGCACCGCCTCCCGTCCATACCGCCCCGGAGATTCTCCGAACCCCATCAACCTC
>JBKHJU010000245.1:0-4319 GCA_046537985.1 Longimicrobiales bacterium | reverse complement strand
GGCCGAGGAGGCCATCCGCTTCTATGCCTCCCTCTTCGAGGACTCCCGGGTGGCCGTCGTGGAGCGCTACGGTCCCGGCGAGATCGATCCGGCGGAGGGGACCCTGAAGCAGGGCGAGTTCTTCCTCCGGGGCCGGCCCTTCCGGGCCATGGACAGCAGCTTCGACCACGACTTCGGCTTCACCGAGGCCGTCTCGTTCCTCGTCCCCTGTGCGGACCAGGCGGAGGTCGACCGTTTCTGGTCGGCCTTCACCGCGGGCGGCGAGGAATCCCGGTGCGGATGGCTGAAGGACGGCTACGGCGTCAGCTGGCAGATCGTTCCCCGCCGCCTTCTCGACATGCTCCAGGACGAGGATACCGAGAGGGCCCTCCGGGTGACGGAGGCGATGCTCGGGATGGGGAAGCTGGACCTTGGGCGGCTGGAGGAGGCATACGGGGAAGGGTGAGAACCCTACCCCTCACGCGCCAGGATCTCCCACACCTTTTTCAGGAGGTCTCGAGGTCGGAACGGTTTCTCGATGTAGGCCGTCTCTTCGTCCAACACATCGTTCCGGACGAGGGCGTCGTCGGTATAGCCGGACATGTAGAGAACCTCGAGCCCCGGACGACCCATCGTCAGCTCCGCGGCCAGCTCCGGTCCGACGGTGTCCGGAAGGATGACATCGGTCACGAGTAGACGCACCTCGGCTCCCGAATCCCGGAGGACGGCCCGGGCCGCCTCACCGTCGGACGCCTCGATCACCTCGTAGCCCGCGCCTTCGAGGATTCGAACCGCCACGGCCCGGACCGCGTCGTCGTCTTCGACCACGAGCACGGTTCCGGAGCCCGCCTCACCGCTCCAGTCCCCTTCCTCCGCTGCGGGTCGCGGCACCTCCTCGGTGCGGGGAAGATAGACCTTGAAGGTGGTGCCCAGGCCCGGCTCGCTGTACACCCAGATGTTGCCCCCTCCCTGCCGGACGATGCCGTGCACGGTGGACAGCCCGAGGCCCGTTCCGGTTCCCCGTTCCTTCGTCGTGAAGAAGGGCTCGAAGATCCGTTTCCGGGTCGCCGGGTCCATGCCGGTCCCGGTGTCCGTCACCGAGAGGACCACGTGGGGCCCGGTCCGGGCCTCCGGATGATCCTCGACGTAATCCTCGTCGAGATCGACGTTCGCAGTGGCGATGGTGAGCTCACCACCGCGAGGCATGGCGTCCCGGGCGTTGACCGCGAGGTTCAGGATCACCTGCTCGATCTTCCCCGGGTCGAACTTGACGGGATGGAGGCCGGAGGAGAGGCGCCACTCCAGCTCGACGTCCTCGCCGAGAGTCCGCTCCAGCATGCCCCGCATGCGCTCCACCGCCTCGTTCACGTCCAGGACCGTGGGTTGCAGGACCTGCTTGCGACTGAACGCCAGGAGCTGTCGGGTCAGGTCCTCCGCCCGGGAGCCCGCCTCGTGGATCTGCTCCAGATCCTCACGCCGGGATGAGCCCGCCGGGAGCTCGTCCAGCAGGAACCGGGTGTTGGCCAGGATGACGGTGAGAAGGTTGTTGAAGTCGTGGGCCACGCCCCCCGCCAGCTGTCCCACGGCTTCCATCTTCTGGGCCTGGTGAAGCTCCTCCTCCTTCTGACGAAGCTCCGTCGTACGCTCCTCCACCCTCCGCTCGAGGTCCCGGTTCAGAACCGCCAGGGCGTCCTCGGCCGTCCGCCTTCTCCTGTCCTCCCGGCCGAGCCCCCAGAGAACTCCGGCCATGAGCAGCGCCAGCAACCCTCCGGCGGCACCCATTCGGGTCGCCAGGGCCCGCGTCGGCGCGAACGCCACGTTCATCGGCTGCTGGGACATCACCGTCCACCGGTGCCCCCCGACCTGGATCGGGAGCGCCGAGACCAGCATCGTCTCTCCGTCGAAGGGATCCACATATTCTCCGCGGATCGCCCCATTCTCGACCGGCACCAGCGCCGACGGGACGCCCGCGTATTCCCGGTAGATGCGGCTCTGGAGATCGAGAGACGGATGCGCCACGATGGCGCCGGTGTGATCCACGAGGAGAACGGTGCCCTCGTCTCCCACCTCCACCCGTCGCAGAAGGTCGGTCAACCCGTCGAGCCGCACCTGGATGACCAGGAATCCGGCCACGTCCTCGGACTCGGGGTCCAGGACGGTTGCGGCGACCGCGACCAGGAGGAGCCGGGGCTCTGCGTTCCTCCGGTAGACTTGCGACACGTACGGCCCGGGCTCTCCGCGCACGCCCCGGTACCAGTCGCGGTCGCTGAAGCGCCGGCCCAGGGATTCGGGAGCGGACGGAAAGTCGGACCAGAGCAGACCGGTGGTGTCGGTGACGAAACCGCGATCCACACGGGGATTCGCCTCGACGAGGATCCGGAGACGTCGACGAACCTCGTCCACGTCTCCCACGGCGACGGCCTCCCGGAGACCCGGAAGCTGCGTAAGGCCCGCCAGGGTCGTGGTCCAGTGCTCGAACTCTCGCTCGACGAGGGCACGGGTGACCGTGGCCGTGGCGTCGTTGCCCGCATGGACGAGGCGCTCCACGGCCCCCGCCGACACCAGGTAGGCGAAGACCGCCAGGGCCACGATGGGAAGAGCGCCCAGCACGACCAGCAGGGGGTAGGGACCGACCCCGAGCTGGGGCGTGCGGTCGAGTGACCGGGCTTTCGCCACGGAAGGGCTGCTTCGGGAATCTTCCACGAAACCCAAGTCTCGCTGCCGGGCTCCCCTACCCGCAAGGGGTCTGTAGGTGACCGGTCGGCGGGCAACGTCCCCCTGACGCCTGTCGGCAGTCCCCTCGGAAGGGGAAGTCGGAACCCGGTTCTTCAGAAGTACAGCCGGCTCACCGTCTCCGCGAAACAGGCCGGCTTCTCGTTGCCCTCCACCTCCACGGTCACCTCGCGGATGACCTGGAGCCCCCCCTTGACCTCGGTCACCTCCTTCAACGTGGTCCGGGCCCGGATGCGTGATCCCGCCGGAACCGGCGCGGGAAACCGGACCCGGTTGAGCCCGTAGTTCACCGCCAGCTTGAGCCCCGGATACGCCGGCTTCTCCTCGCTTACGGAGCCCGTGAGGAAGGGCACCATGGACAGGGTCAGGAATCCGTGGGCGATGGGCCCGTCGTAGGGGGATTCCTTCTTTGCCCGCTCCACGTCCACGTGGATCCACTGGTGGTCACCCGTGGCCTCGGCGAACTGGTCGATCCGGTCCTGATCGATCTCCACCCAGTCGCTGACGTGGGTCTCCTCGCCCACCCGGGACTGGAGCTCCTTCAGCACGCTCTCCCTGGACATGTCGGGTCTCCCGAAGATCGAAGTGGTAGGTTCGTCGACGTGCGTGGCGGGCGTGGGCGCCCTTCGTGCATCTCCGTCCCGGGCCTCGAACGGAGGTGGACTTCCCCAGGCAGACAGTAGGCCGCGCCGGCCGGTGGTGCCAGCCCGGGTCCCGCCCGGGGTCAAGCGGCCGCCACCGCGCCTTCGGCGGCCGATTCGACTCTTCGAATGGAGCCGGGACAAGCCGGCAGGTCCGAGGGTGTCGCCGGCCGAATGGGCGCGGAACCGTGATGGCGCACCACCGTCAACCGCAGCAGTCGGGGCCGCAGCACGGGGCCTCCTGGCCTTCCACGACCTCCACGGAGTCCGGGGACGTGGCCGGCTTTCGAGCCCGGACGAAGGCCGACATGATCCGGCCCTCCACCGCCTCGGCGACGGCGTCCACGTCGAGTCCCGCCTCCTCCAGGAACGACCGCGCGTCCTCGGGATCGTAGACCCGCGTCGGCTCGACGGACGGGTCCTCGAATCCGACCTCCCGGAGGAGGGACTCGAACTCCCGCTCTTCCAGCGCACCGGCGACGCAGCCGACCCAGAGCTCCATGCTGCGACGGACCGGCTCCGGCACCTCACCCCGCACGACCACGTCGGAGACGGCGAACCGACCGCCGGGCTTCAGGACCCGAAAGGCCTCGCGAAGGACCCGGGCCTTGTCGGCCGAGAGGTTGATGACGCAGTTGCTGATGATGACGTCGACGCTCTCGTCGGGGAGGGGGATGTCCTCGATCTCTCCCTTCAGGAACTCCACGTTCTCCGCTCCGGCCGCGGCCGCGTTCTCCCGGGCCAGCTCCAGCATCTCGTCCGTCATATCCAGGCCGTAGGCCCTGCCCGTCGGCCCCACCCGCTTCCCGCTCAGGAGAACGTCGATTCCGCCCCCGCTGCCCAGGTCCAGGACCACCTCGCCCTCCCGAAGCTCGGCGAGGGCCGTCGGGTTGCCACAGCCCAGCGAGGCCAGCACGGCCTTCTCGGGCAGCGAGGCCGAGGTGACCTCGTCGTAGAGATCACGGG
>JBKHJU010000244.1:0-4324 GCA_046537985.1 Longimicrobiales bacterium | reverse complement strand
GCTACGGCCGGATCCGCTGGCGCACTGAAAGCCGGCCTTCGCCATCTCTCGGTCGGACGGATCCCACTTCCAGGTGGGACCTCGCTCGGATCCGGGGTCCCCGTCGGGCCCGACCGCTCCTCACCGCGCGCGCCGGACCAGCTCTTCCACCGCCTGGTCATCCACGTCCAACCGCTTCGGGTGGGGCTCGCAGGTCGCCACGACGAGGCTCCTGTCGGCAACGTGGACGGTGATGGCCGCCGGCGGGCCTCCCTCCCGGGCCGCCTCGACGACCTCGAGCTCGACCCAGAGCGCCCTTCCTCGAGGAGAGGACTCGAGCCAGCGACGCATGCCGGTGGAGTACCCATCCCACTCCTCCGGAGAGAGGTAGTCTCGCATGACGGTCTGATAGGCGAGCATCCATCCACCTTCCCCCGTCGGCAGACGCTTCGGCACGTCACCGGCGGTGGCCCGGACCAGCTCGGGCCGGGGCTCCGTGGTGCGCCAAGCCTCGATGGCCCGGTCCAGGCGTCGGAGACGACTCTCCTGGCCGGGCCAGATGCAGGCCCGGAGCCACCGGGCGCTCTCTTCGTCGTCCGGGTCCAGGGGCCGCAGGTCGAATCCTCGACGGCTCGCGATCTCCGGAAGGGGATCGATGGAGAGGGCCGCCCCCTCTCCACCCTCCTCATCCCGATCGGGCTCCCCTTGCCGAACGGACCGGGTCCAGATGCGGGGGAGGGCGTCGGCGACCAGGTTCAGCCCCGCGCTGGCACCCACGTCGAAGAGGTGAAGCGGTCGCTCGGGATCCGTTCCGTGGATGATGTGCGCCGGCCACATCCACGCCACGGCGCGAGACGCCTCGTTGGTCTGCACGTGCCGGTGACGGAGCTTGTCCCACACGGGTCGTCCGGGCTCCAGCGCCGTCCGGAGCGCGTCGGGGCCGACCGTCTTCGCGGCGGTCCCGATACCTGCGGCGGCACCCGCGCCGGCCCCGGTCCCGATGGCGCCGTGCAGGGGGTGTGCGCGTCCTTCCTCCAGGGCGTCGTCCCGGAGCGAGGCCAGGATCAGGAGCGGCCTCTCGTACCACGCTCTGAAGGTCCGCCCCTGCCAAGCCTCGGCGAGACGCTCCCTGGCGAGCACCTCGGGGAGCAGGCCCAGGATTCGAGCGTAGACGGGGACGCGGTTCTCGAGGAATCTCCGCTGGGACTCGAGGTCGTCCAGGAGGCCTCGCAGAGGATCGGATCCCGGGACGGCGCCGTTCGTTTCGGGACCATTCTCGTCGGCACCGCTCGAGTCCGCGTCGCGTCCACCGGCATCGCTCATACGGGCACCGTCAGGCGGGCCCGAGCCCCTCGGGCCTCTTTCCGGTTCTCCAGCGCCAGGCTGCCCCCGTGGGCCTCCACGATCTGGCGGCTCAGGACGAGACCGATTCCGGAGCCTCCCGGCTTGGTCGTGTAGAAGGGGACGAAGAGGTTGGCGGTCTCCGAGACGCCGGGACCCTCGTCCTCGACCACGACCTCGAGGCTCCCGTCGAGGACCCGCCACTCCACCACCACGCCCTCGGCAACCTCGTCCGGCGCGCGCTGCTCTCCGCCCCTGCTTACGCCGCTCGCCCCGCCACTTTCGTCGTCCTTCATGCCCTTCACCGCGTCCACCGCGTTCCCCACCAGGTTGATGAGCGCCTGCTCGAGCTGGTCCCGATCCGCCTGAATGACCATCGGAGGTCCGGGTCGGACGCACACGTCAAGGCGGGTCTCGAGACGGACCACGTGCCGGATCCACTCCTCCACGTCCACCGGCGCGATCTCGGGCGGGGGCAAGCGGGCGAGGCGGGCGTACGCGGCCATGAACCGGCTCAGGGATTCCGCCCGGCCCGCCACCACGTCGAGACCCCGGGCCACGTCCTCCTCCCAGTCGGTGGGCCGGGGCTCCCGATCCATGATCTGCCGCAAGCTGGCGGTGATGGACTTGATGGGGGCCAGGGAATTGTTGATCTCGTGGCCGAGGACCCGAACCAGCCGCTTCCACGCCTCCCGCTCCTCTTCCCGGAGGGCCCGGCTCAGATCCGAGAGGACCACCAGGTCGAGCCGCTGACCCTCCTGCCGGACCACGCTGCGTCGGACCTCCCACCGTCCCGTCCCCCCGGGGTGGCTCAGCTCGGTCGTCCGGGGAGCGTGTCCCCCGAGCACGTCTCCCAGGCGGAGGTCCGCGGCGGTCCGTCCCAGGGCCTCCTCCTCGGGCCGCCCCAGGAGCCGGGCCGCCGCCCGATTCAACAGGCGTACCTTCCGGTCCTCGTCGAAGGCGAAGACCACCACGTCGATCTCTCCCATGACGCGCTGGAGCAGGGCGCTCGCCTCCACGGCGCCCAGGCGCTGCTCCCGGAGGATCTCCTCGAGGGCGTTGAGCTCCCGGTAGGCCAGGGCGAGGGAGTCGTCGGAATCGTCGACGCGGGCCCGGATGGAAAAGTCACCTTCCCGGAAGGCGGCGAGGACGTTGGCCAGGGTTTGGAGGGGGTGGACCACCCGGTCCCGGAGCATCCACGCCAGGGCCAGACAGAGGAGAGGGAGGGCGACGGTGGTCGTCCAGCGGGCCGCGGAGGAGAACGGGCCGATCCAGACCAGGGCCAGGCTGAGAGCCACGCCGGGAACCCCGACCACGAGGGCCAGGAGCAGAACCCTCCGATCGTAGGAGAGCATCTGCCAGGAGCTACGGTCGTCCGCGTCGCGGCTCACGGACGGTGCACACGGTCCATTCGGTCGCGGTCCTTGCTACAGGTCGTAGCGCTCGATCCTTCGATAGAGGGCCGCCCGACTGAGGCCCAGCTCCTCGGCGGCCCGGGTCACGTTGCCGTCGTGGCGCTCCAGGGCACGCTCCACCAGCAGGGCCTCGACCTCCTCCAGGGTGAGACCCTCCACCCCGGCCGTGGATCCCGTCCCTCGCCGGAGCCCCAGGTCGCCGGCCTCGATGCAATCGCCCTGCACCATGAGCACCGCCCGCTCCACGGCGTGCTCCAGCTCCCGGACGTTTCCGGGCCAGGAATGTCGGATCAGCGCTTCCAGAGCGTCCTCGGTGAACCCCGCGATCTCCCGGTCGTAGCGCGCCTGCTCCCGCTGGAGGAAGTGTCGGGCGAGCTCGGGGATGTCGGCGCGGCGAGTCCGGAGGGGAGGCAGCCGAATCTCGACGGTGTTCAGCCGATACAGCAGGTCCTCGCGGAAGGCCCCATCATTCACGGCCTCGTCGAGGTCGGCGTTCGTGGCCGAGAGGACGCGGACGTCCACCCTTCGTGTCTTGGAAGATCCCACCCGCTGGATCTCTCCCGTCTCGAGGACCCGGAGGAGCTTGGCCTGCTGTCGTGGGGGAACGTTGGCGATCTCGTCCAGGAAGAGGGTCCCCTCGTCGGCGAGCTCGAAGCAGCCGACCCGATCCGACCGGGCGTCGGTGAAGGCGCCCTTCACGTGGCCGAAGAGCTCGCTCGCGAAGAGTCCCTCCGTGAAGCCGCCGGCATTCACCGCGACGAAGGGCGCGTCGGCCCGATCGGACACGGCGTGGATCCAACGGGCAACGACTTCCTTGCCGGTCCCGTGCTCTCCGGTGATGAGGACATTCGCCCGGGAGGGCCCGATCCGCTCCATGAGGCGGCGGACCTCCTGCATGGCGTCCGATTCGGCGATGAAGTCGGGAGCCCCTTCCGGGGTCAGCCGGCGGTTCTCCGTCTCCAGGCGTTCCGTTCGACGGACCGCGCGACCGAGCTCCACCTGTGTTTCGAGGGTCGTGAGGAGCCGATCGTTGTCCCAGGGCTTCTCCACGTAGTCCCGGGCCCCGGCCCGCATGGCCTCCACCGCGCCGTCCACGCTCCCCCACGCCGTCATGACCACCACGGGGAGGGTCCGGTCCAGCTGCCGGATCCGGGAGAGGAGATCGATTCCCTCCTTTCCGGAGGTCGTGTCCCGGGTGTAGTTCAGGTCGATGAGCACGCAGTCGAAGTCCCGGGCCTCCACGGCCGACACCACCCCGGCGGGGGACGAGACCGTCTCGATCTCGAAGCCCTCCCCCTTGAGCAGGAGACGGAGGGCCTCGAGGACGTCGGCCTGGTCGTCGGCGGCGAGGATGCGGGGGGACTCGACCATCAGTGCTCTCGAAGCGCCGCCGCCGAACCGGCCGCCACGGCGCGCCGCGCTGGAATCACCGTCGCCACCAACCCGGCCACCACGAGCACGGCGGCGGCAAGCAGGTATGCGGACGGATCGAGAGGCGAGATTCCGTAGAGCGCGGAGCGAAGGGCACCGCTCAGGGCCATTGCGCCGAGCACACCGGCCACCACCCCGAGGCCGATGGGGCGCATCCC
>JBKHJU010000243.1:0-4337 GCA_046537985.1 Longimicrobiales bacterium | reverse complement strand
GCGTTGTGCAGTACACGGACCTGACGCTGTCGGGCTCAGAGGGGGAGGAATATACCTTCGAATTCGCCTCGGACGGACTGACCTCAGCGATTTCGGACCCGGTGACGGTTACGGTCGAGTGAGCCTTCTTTCCCCGCCCCCAACCCCATACTCCACCCTGACCGGCTCCGGATAGCGGATCGCCCCGAGCGGCGTCTGAACCGTGGGGGTAGCCTCCAGCCGGATCCGCCGCGGCTCCCCGGCGCCGGCCACCGCCAGGGCGAGTCCCACGACCGACTCCAGCTGCCGGTCGAAGAATTCGAGGAGATCGAGCTCCACTTCGACGGGCACGGCCACCGGCTGCCCGGGCGGCAGGACGTACTCCCGGTCCAGCACCCCGCTCACAGTCTCCCGGTCGTCCAGAAAGAGGGTCCAGTCGAGCTCGACGAGGCGAGCTCGGACATTGTCCGCCGGGTTCGCGGCCCCGACCAGGAGGGTCACACGGAGCGGTAGCTCCCGGCGACCGAGAGCGTCGGCGAGGCGGGCGACGTCCATGACGCCCAGATCCTCGTAGCTCGTCGTCGATTCTATGGGGATGCCGGCGAGGGTTCCCCCCGATGTGCCGTCCAGGGTGAAGGCCACGTCCCGGAGCGCGGCCATCTCCTGGATCGTGGCGCATCCGCTTCCGGCGACGATCGAGACCAGCGCCAGTGCCAGGTGCACCGAGGCCGGCGGACGAGTCCGGACGCCCCTTCCGAGCGACCGCGATCTCCGTGTATTGAAATTCATATGTTTCCCGTTCGCCGGGTTCTCCCGGCAGGGCGGGCTGTGGAAATCGGTGCAGGATGCGGCACCGGTTTCCGCGGAAACTGGCGCAAGGCACTCCGTGTCCGACACGCCGGCCAGGTGATCTCGAGGCGATCTTGTCGCCGTATCATGCGGAAAACCGGCCGCCCGCACCTTCAGTGGGGTCTCGTGTCGTGGCACAGGCACGGGCCTTGCGATTCCTGACGTCGGGGTGGACGCGAATACCGGCGCACGGCGTCCCGGATCCCCGGTTCCGCCCTCGATCGCCCTTCGAGTCCAGCTACCCCTGACCAGGAGAAAACGACGATGATTTCCATGGCGGGAGTCACGGCCTTCGCCGCCCTCGTCCTCTCTCTCGTTCTCCTGACTCCCGAAACGCTGGAGGCCCAGAGGCGACCCCAACCGGAGCGGGATCGGGCGGCACCCCGGATTCAGGCGAGCTCGACCGATCGACCCGGGTCGCAGGCCGACACTTCCATCGACGTTACCTTCTCCATCGAGGACCGGCGGGCCATCGAAGAGTACTACACTTCCCTCCCGAGCGCCCCGGCCCTGGAGGCGCTGCCTCCGGGCATCCGCAAGAACCTGGCCCGGGGCAAGCCGCTTCCTCCGGGAATCGCCAGGAAGACGGCGCCGCAGGACCTGGTCTCCCGTCTCTCGGTGCCGTCCGGATACGACGTGGTGGAGGTCGGCCTCGACGTCTTCCTGGTCGAGGCCGCGACCGGAATCATCCGTGACGGGCTCATGGACGTGATCCGCTGAGGGTGCCGGGCGATCGGCTACTCCGGCAGCGCGAAGACCCAGATCACCCCGCCCCCGTCCGAAAGCGCCGTGTCCGTGAAGGGCGCGAAGGACGCCGCCTGGGCGATCCTCCCTCCTGCGCCGACGGCCAGATACTGTCTTCCTCCCACCTCGAAGGTCACCGGCGCCCCGGACACGTCACCGTTCAGCCGGGTCGACCAGAGCTTCTCGCCGCTCTCGGCGTCCAGGGCGAAGACCTCCCGGTCCACCGTTCCTCCGAAGACCAGGTCACCGGCCGTGGCCAGGGTTGCCGCGGTCATGGCCACGCCGTCGTCGGTCCGGTAGGCCCACTTTCGCTCCCCCGTCGCCGGGTCCAGCGCGATGAGCTCACCCACGTATTCCAGGCCGGGCACGGGCTTCGGACGACCGCTCATCCCCAGGGAGATCCGGCTCGGCGGATCGTCCTCCGAGAAGTAGGAGACGTCCATGCACGAGTTGTTGAACCCCAGGTAGTAGAGCCCGGTGCGTGGGCTGTAGGACGGGGAGTTCAGGTTCCGCCCCCCGTGGTAGTGGGGGCAGACCTCGAAGACCTTGTCCGAGTCCACGTCCTCCTGGTGCGGTACCTTCTCCGGGTCGTAGACGGGTCGCCCCTCGTCGGTCCATCCCGTGATGACGTTGTCGAAGCCGGTGCGGAAGGCGTGAAGGAACTCGCCGGTCTCCCGGTCCAGGACGACGCCCCATCCGATCTTGCTGGTGGTCACCAGGGCCCTTCGCATCTCGCCGCCGATCTCCAGGTCCAGGAGCATGCTCTCGTAGACCGCGCGATCCCAGTTGTCCTCGGGCACGAGCTGGTAGTGCCACTCCAGCTCCCCGGTGTCGATGTGCAGCGCGAGGACCGAGTTCGTGTAGAGGGCGTCGCCGGATCCTCTCAGGGTGGAAGCCCACGGGTACGGCTGGCCCGTGCCCACGTAGACCAGGCCCAGCTCCGGGTCGTAGCTGATGGTGTTCCAGGGAGCGCCCCCCGCCGGGGGCTTGAGGGCCGCGTTCCAGCTGTCCCAGCCCGGCTCCCCGAACTCGGGAACCGTGTTGAAGGTCCAGAGGATCTCGCCGGTCGCGGCGTCGAGTGCCCGAAACTTCCCCTTCGCGCCGTAGTCTCCTCCGGCGTGTCCCAGGAGCACCTTCCCGTCGACGATCAGGGGCGGGTGGGCGTGTCCCTCTCCGGTGTGATAGTCCCCGGTCTGCACCTCCCAGAGACGCTCCCCGGTGCGGGCGTCCAGGGCGACCAGGTACGAGTCGGCGGTGCCCCAGTAGATCCGGTCCTGGTAGACGGCCACCCCCCGGGCTCGGCCGCTGGCCTCGGAATAGCGGATGTCCTCGGGAAATCTCCGTTCGTGGCTCCACGCCACGTCCCCGCTGACCACGTCGAAGGCCATGACGCGCCCGCTTCCCTCGGCCACGTACATGAGGCCGTTGGCGACGACGGGGGTGGGGACCCATCGGCTGTCGTCCCGCATCGAGTAGGCCCACACGAGGTCGAGCCGATCCACGTTGGACCGATCGATCCGCTTCAGGGGGCTGAACCCCGTCACGTCGTAGGTCCGACGGTAGCTCATCCAGTCACCGTCCTCGGGGTGGAGGAGGCGCTCGCCGGTGATGGGCTCCCAGTCGCCCCCCGTGGGGACCGACCCGTCGGAGGTGGGGGGTGCCGACTCGGCTGCCGATTGGGCGACGGATTCGGCGGGAATGCCGAGAGCCGCCACGAGAGCGGCAGTGACCGCGAGGCCCGTCGGCAGCGCTGCGAGGCGAAAAATGGACGGTCTGGGCTGGAAGGTCATTCGTCGATCCTGTCTCGAATTCATACGTAGATCCGGTCCTCGTAGCACCACCGCCAGTCCTCTCCCGGCTCGAAGGACTCGACGATCGGGTGTCCCGTCTCCTCTTCGCAGCCGTCCGGTGTCCGCGCCTCCACATCCCGGATCTCGGAGACGTGCTCGCAGCGCGAGGCCGACGAGGGGCTCACAGGGCCACCTTCTCGACGAGGGACGTCTTCTCGCCGGGCTCCCGCTCCAGGCTCTTCCGGTCCCAGCCACCCAACGTCGCTGCTGCGTCGTACGTGGACTGTGCGAAGTCCAGGACCGCGGCATCCGGGTTCTCGGCGGTCCGTACCGCCTCGTACGGCAGGACGAACTCGCGAAGATCGGCGTGATAGTAGGCCGCGTCCGGCTCCACCGGGGCCTCGGCGAATCCTTCAGGCTCCGGGTAGGCGTAGGCGTAGAGCGCGGCCTCGCCCAGCCCCTTCCCGGGCCAGAATCCCACACTGTGGACCTCGTGGGAGTACGCTTCTCGCACGGCCCAGTCGGGAAAGTTCGGGATTCCTCCGGGATGGGGAGGCGCAGGCCGTCCGGAGAAGCGGGTCACGGCGTGGTCGAAGCTGCCCCAGAAGAAGTGAACCGGGCTCGTCTTCCCCAGGAAGCCTTCCCGATAGCGCTTCAGGACCCGGTCCACCTGCAGGAGCGCCTTCCAGAACCGTTGCGCGGCCTCCGGGTCGTAGGTCTGGTGCTCTTCGTCTTCGTCGAAGGGGATGGCATCCTCGATCTCCACGGGGCGGGGCCGAATCTCCACGGGTACCCCGAGACGGTCGAGAGCGCTGAGCACCTCGTCGTAAAAGGTGGCGACGGAGCGGGACGAAAGGGGAAGGCTCTCCGACGCACCGTCGCTCGTGTGGATCTCGAGCCGGTGCTCGACGAAATCGAAGTCGATGTCGAAGGTCCGGGACCCGTGGGGGATTGGCGACGTGGTCAGGCCCCGGG
>JBKHJU010000242.1:0-4341 GCA_046537985.1 Longimicrobiales bacterium | reverse complement strand
GCACCGGAGCCTCCGGGACACGAGCCCACCGCGGCCCAGCGCCGGGCCCTGGACTCCATGGTGGCGGCCCTGGACGAAGAGAGCCCCACGCCCTTCCTCCTCCACGGGGTCACCGGGTCGGGAAAGACCCTCGTCTACATCGAGCTTCTCAAGGAGATCGTGCTGGAGCGGGGCGGGGGCGCCGTCGTCCTCGTTCCCGAGATCTCCCTCACTCCCCAGACGGTGACCCGGTTCCGGTCCCACTTCGGGGATCGCGTGGCCGTTCTCCATTCCGGGCTCTCGGACGGCGAGCGCTACGATGCGTGGCGCCAGCTTCGCTCCGGAGTGAAGACCATCGCCGTGGGGGCCCGTTCGGCCATCTTCGCCCCCGTGCGGCGCCTGGGGGCCATCGTGGTGGACGAGGAACACGACGGGAGCTACAAGCAGTCCGAATCGCCCCGGTACAACGCCCGGGATCTGGCGGTGGTTCGGGCGACCCGGACGGGAGCCGTCTGCGTGCTGGGGAGCGCCACCCCGTCCCTGGAAAGCTGGCACAACGTGGAGCGGGGTAAGCTCGTCCTGGAGAGCCTTCCCGAGCGGGTCGCCGGCGGGAAGCTGCCACCGGTGCGGGTGGTGGACCTCCGGGCGGTTCGGGAAGAAGGCGGCGCCACGGTTCTCTCGCCCCCGCTGGTGAAGGCGGTCCGGGAGAGGCTGGACCGTGAGGAGCAGGTCATCCTCCTTCTGAACCGACGAGGATACTCCAGCTTCGTCCAGTGCCGGGAGTGTGGCGATGTCCGCGAGTGCCGCAACTGCTCGGTCTCCCTGACCTTCCACCGGGCCCGGAAGCGCCTGGTCTGCCATCACTGCGGCCATGAAGAGCCGGCGCCCGACCGGTGCGCCCGGTGCGGCTCCGACGACCTCTCCTTCCGGGGCCTCGGCACGGAGCAGGTGGAGCGGATCGTCACCGAGACCTTTCCCGGGGCCCGGATCGCCCGGATGGACGTGGATACGACCTCCGGCAAGTGGTCCCACCACGAGATCCTGGGCAAGGTGGGCCGGGGCGAGGTGGACATTCTCCTGGGCACCCAGATGATCGCCAAGGGGCTCGACTTTCCCCGGGTCACCCTTGTGGGGGTCGTGAACGCCGACGTGGGCCTCCACCTTCCGGACTTCCGGGCCTCGGAGCGGACCTTTCAGCTCCTGAGCCAGGTGGCGGGCCGGGCCGGGCGGGGTACCCTCGGCGGCGAGGTCCTGATCCAGACCACCGTCCCCGAGCACTATGCCGTCCAGTGCGCGGTCGGCCACGACTACGAGGCTTTCGCCGGTCGGGAGCTGGCGGAACGGAAGAGCCCCGCCTACCCGCCCCACGTGCGCCTGGTGAACGTGGTCGTGAGCAGTCCCGACCCGGAGCTGGCCGCCCGAGGCGCGGAGGCGGGAGCGTCGTGGGTGCGACGGGAGCTCGCGCGGACCGGAGGAGATCCGGCCCGCGGAGATCCGGACGTGGAGGTGGTGGGCCCGGCCCCGTCGCCCATCGAGCGCCTCCACGGCCGGTGGCGATGGCACTTCCTTCTCCGTTCTCCTTCCTCGCCCGACATCGGCCGCGTGTCCCGGGGGCTGGCCGGCGGCTTTCAGCCCCGGGGAGGGGACGTGCGGATGGTGCTGGATCGGGATCCCACGGCCCTCTTGTGACCGTCCGGGCCGTTGCTGTACACGAGACAGGCTCCTAATTTTCGGTGATTCCGTAACTCTGCAGGTCGCCGAAGGGCTTGCGCGTCATGGCTTGTCTCTCCCTCAACGCGTCGTTCGAGCCCCTCACCATCGTCCCCCACCGACGGGCGATCCGCCTGGTCATGGACCGGAAGGCGGAGGTTCTCGAGGTGGACGAGGGGAGACGGTTCCGCTCCGAGGACCGGGACCTACCCTGTCCCTCGGTCATCCGGCTGGTTCGGTACGTCCACGTGCCGCGCCGATTCCGGCGGCAGGTGACCAACACCTTCCTCTTCGCCCGGGACGACTACTGCTGTCAGTACTGCGGCCGCCACCGCAGTGAGCTGAGGGGGCGGCAGTTCCTGACCCGGGACCACATCCTTCCCATCTCGCGGGGGGGAGAGAACACGTGGAAGAACGTGGTCACCTCGTGCTCGCAGTGTAACAACCGGAAGGGAGATCGCCTTCCCCGGGAGGCGGGTATGCGGCTCTTGAGCCGGCCCGGCGAGCCGAATCACGTCCACCTGGTGTGGGCCGTGCGGAGGGTCACGCCGGTTCAGGCGAAGTACATCTCGATGTTCTACGGGGAGGAGGCCCTCTCCCTGATCGCCGGGAAGGGCGGGTAGGCCCTACTCCACCAGCCAGGCGTGGGGGCGTTCGAAGATCTGTCCGGATCCCCGGATCGTACCCACGGCCGTATACTCCTTCCACCGGATCACCCAGCCGCGGACCGGGTCCTGGAGAACCTCGTAGCTGAAGCCGTTGAGGCCGGCTCGCTCGGCCAGGAATCGCGCCAGGTGCGGCGGAAGATTCGGAATTCCCTCCACCTCGACCTCTTCGGAGTCGGAGAAGAGCTCCTGCTTGATCTCCGACTCGAAGACCATGAGGCAGCGGATCCCTTCCTCCACCGCCGCCGTGATCTGGCTGAACGCCGTGTCGGGCTTGTTCCCGATACGGCTTCGGAGCTTGGAGATGATCTCCGTGGTGGCGGGGGTGTTCAGCTCGCTCCGAGCCTCCTGGAGCTGGGACAGGAGTCGCTCGTGGATGCGCATGAGCTGGGCCAGGTCCCGGGCTTCCTGCTCCTGCAGGTCCCCCCGGGCGGATTTCTGGTCGTCCTCTCGGGCCACGCTCGGGCTCCGGTTCAGCAGATCGTCGGGGGCGACATCAATCCTCTTCTTCTTCGGGGCCTTCCGGCGGCGGCGGTCCCGAGTCCAGCTCTTCGGTGAGCTCCTGCTGCCGCTCCAGGGCCTCCCGTACGATCCGGAGGGATTCGGAGAGCACGGGATCGTCCCGATTCTCCGTGCCGGCTCCGTCGTCCTCCTCCGAGGCCGCGGAGGGACCGAGATCGGCGGTGCACCGAACCTCGTAGGCGAAGAGGCGCTGGCGAAGATCTCCGAAAAGCTTCTGCAGCCGGGGGGCTTCGCGCAACAGACGACCCTCCTCGTCCATCCGAAGGATGAGCCGGGCGACCCGCACCACGTGCCGTCGCACCTCTTCAGGATCGATATCGTCGTAACGACCCATCTCGGCCTCGCTTCTTCCCAGGAGCATGTCCTGGTCCTGCTCCTGCGACGGGAACCTGCTTCGTCCAGGCACTTCCAATGAAAGTGTAGCCAAGTCGGAGGCCGGAAGATAGGTGGCTGTGGGGGAACGTGACACGCGACGAGGCGAGGCGGGCGGGGCTCGCTTTCGCGGGGCCGGAAGGATCCTGATATTGATGCCATGTCACAAGTGTCCCTGATTCGATCGACCCGCTTCAGCGCCGGCCATCGCTACTGGCGGCCGGAGTGGAGCGTGGAAAGGAACCGGGCGACGTTCGGGGCCAGCGCCAACCCGCACGGGCACAACTATCGTCTCGAGGTGACCGTTCGAGGTCGAGTGGACCCGGAGACGGGGTTTTGCGTGAGCCTGGCAATCCTGGACCGGGCGCTGGAGACGGTGGTGGAGCGCCTCGATCAACAGGAGATCGGAGAGGCGCTGCCCGAATTCGCCCCCGGCAGACGAATCCCCACGACCGAAGAACTTGCCCGCTGGCTCTTCCACGACCTGGAGGGGCGGATTCCGGGTCCCGCTCTCCTCGAGCGGGTCCGGCTCGAGGAGAGCGAGAGCCTGGCGGCGGAGTACACCCCCGGAGAAGTCGGCGCTTCCCCCGACCCGGGGTCCTCGGCCGCTGTTGGAGGCTCGGCCACGGGAGACTCGCCGTGAGCGGCGGGTCGTCGGATGCCGGGGAGGAGGGGGGCTCGGAAGAAAGCCGGGAGAGAGGTCGATCGAACGAGGCCGAAGAAGCTCGGACGCGGCGCTCGACGAGCTCGCACGACCAGAGCCGGGACGAGGGTCCGGACGCAGCCGAGGGGGAGGGACGGAAGAGGGGGGCGGAGGACGACCAGACCCGCCGGCCCATCTCGGTGCGGGATCTCATGCCGTCCCCTCCCAGTCGCCCCTCCCGGAGACCCACGGAGCGGGTGGAGCGCCGGGAGCGGACCGCCGAGCCCGAGCCCGGGGATGGGGTGGGTGCGCCGGAGGAGGAGAACGGTGCAGCGAAGGACGAGGGTGCCGGCGAGCTCCCAGAGGAGGCCGCCGAGAAGACTTCGGCCGAGTCCGCCGCCCCGCCACCGGCTGCGGATGAGGGAGAGCCCGCCGCGGATGAGGGAGAGC
>JBKHJU010000241.1:0-4344 GCA_046537985.1 Longimicrobiales bacterium | reverse complement strand
ACCTGCGACCCTCCGATTATGAGTCGGGTGCTCTGACCGACTGAGCTACGGGCCCCGACGAGAACTTAGCGCGCCGGCGGGATCCCCTCCAGGGACCTGTGCCGGCCGGGGAAGATCCGATCCAGGGCAGTATCCGGACAGGAGGGACACCCGGACAAGGGAGACATCCGGACAGGAAAGCGACCGAAGCGCAAGACCCCGGCCGGCACCCCCGGGCGCCCCGTGTGCGACCCTCGCCTCAGTTTCCCACTCCCGTCTCCGAGCCCTGCACCCCTTCCGGCTGCTCCTCGGGAATCTTGTAGCGGAGGCGAGCACCGATGCCCCCACCTGCCTCCATCAGCCGGTCGTCGGCCTCACCCGAGACCTCTTCCACCTCGGCGTGCTGCTCGAACGCAGTACCGACGCAGTGGTCGGCGAAATCCTGGTTTTCGTCGATGAAGGCTCGGGCCAGGAGGAGGGTGTCGACCCGACGCTCCAGGAGGGCCCGCTCGGTGGATTCACGGCCCAGGCTGCCCCGTCCGTTGGCCAGGGCCTGGTCGATGACTTGATCCACCAGCCGGCTCTGGATTTCCCGAGTGAGCTCCGACGCGGCGCCCTCCACCGCCTCCTTCACCTCGGCCGTGCTCATCTCCACGTGGAGGGAGGGGCGCTCGGCCACCCGGCCCTGCATGGCCTTGGGCACGCTGGAGGAAGCAGCAGAGACCATCTCCGGCGTGCCTCCAATGACGACGAGTCCCTTGTCGCCCACCAGCTCCGAAACGACCTCCATCAACTTCTTCCGCATCCGCTCCGAGGTGACCTCGAGGGCTCGCTGCGCTGCGTCGGTCCCCGTCTCCCCCCGGGTGCCCGTGTGGGTCGACGCCCGTTTCGAGCTGTTCACGTCGGTAAGGTCTCCGATGAAGGTGTCGGCCCGCAGGGATTCCGGCTCCACCAGCTCGCCGTCCCGATACTCGAAGATCCGGGCGCGCTGGCTGTCCAGGAGAACGGCGGCCACCACCCGATCCTGCTTCAACCCCCGGATGTAGGGGGCCACGCGGATTCCCTGCTCCCACCGAGCCAGCGTGGGAAGGGGCACGGGAACGGACTCGGCGTAGTGGATTTCTTCCGGCGTGGCGAAGCCCACCCAACCCTTGTCCGGTACGAAGGCGTTGAATTCGTCGATCTCGGCCATGAGGAGCGAGGCGGCTTTCTCGAAGGCGTCCTTCTCATCCGCCGATGCGTCCTCGAGTCTGGCCCGTGCTCCCTCGATCTCGTGATCCAGCTTCTTACGCCAGACCTTTCGCTCCGCGGGATCTTTCCCGTTCCCGTCGAGATAGACGCTCAGGATCTTGGCGCCTCGAAGTTGACCGTAAAGTTCGGCGAGTTTCTCACGAGTGAGCATGCGTTCCTTTCCGTTCTGTTGAGAGAAGTATGTCTTGTGGGAAGAGACGGGTGTCCGGCGGGCTGGAGCCCGGCTTTGCACAGAGGCGCTCGTCGGAGCCACGAGTCGGAGGACTGTCGTCATCACCGGTGTTGTTATTCCCGTGGACTTCGTGGGGGTTCCACCCGACCGGGACAGCGCCGGGACCGCACCGGGACCGCGCCAGGACTGCACCCGGACCGCGCCGGGACAGCGCCGGGACCGTGTCAGGACAGCACCGGGACCGCACCGGGTCCCCGTCCGCGCCTCCTTCCCCGACCACTGCGCCGATCCCCTACCTCGTGTGGTCCTTGCGCCCCCCTTCGACGGTCGAGACGATGCCCCGACGGCGGCTTTGACACCGAAGCTCGGCCGCCTCTAGCTTCACCCATCGTCGAAATCGAGCAGGTCGCCGAAGGGGCCCATGCGCATCATCGTCGTGGGCGCGGGCGAGGTGGGATTCCACCTGGCCGAGCGCCTTTCTCAGGAGAGCCAGGACGTAGCTCTCATCGAATCCGATCCGGCCCGGGCCGAGTACGCTTCAAATCACCTGGACGTCCTGACGGTGACCGGAAACGGAGCCTCCCTTCCCGTGCTCGAGCGCGCCGGGATCCGGAACGCCCAGATACTCCTTGCCGTGACGAGCCGGGACGAGGTGAACCTGATCGCCGCCCTGGCCGCGAGCCGCCTCGACGTGAAGTACACCATCGCCCGGATCAGCAATCCCGAGTACTACGCCCGGGGCTCGGTCCTCTCCCGGGAGCATCTGGGCATCGACTTGATGATCAACCCGGAACGGGAATGTGCTCTCGAGGCTTTCCACCTGCTCCGTAGCGTGGCCGCCACCGACGTGGCGTACTTCGCCGACGCGCGGGTCCAGCTCATCGGACTCGTGGTCAAGGAAGGAGCCCCGGTGGCGGGGAAAACCCTGGCCCAGCTCGGGCGGGATCTGGGGGAGTACCCGTTCGTCACGGCGGCCATCGTACGGGAAGGACGGACGACGATTCCGGGAGGAACCGACCGGATCCGGGTCGGAGATCAGATCTTCGTCCTCTCGTCGGCCGCCGAGGCCGCAAAGGTCCCGCCCCTGGCGGGTTACGAGAGCGCATCCATCAGGCGCGTCATGATCGCCGGGGGAAGCCCCGAGGGAGAGTACCTGGCACAGATCCTGGGAGACGCCGGAATCGAGTGCACCATACTCGACCGGGACCGGGAGCGGTGCGTCGAGCTCGCCGAGGCCCTGCCGAAGGCCCTGGTCCTACACGGAGACGCCACGGATCTGGAGCTCCTGGAGATGGAGGGCGTCGGGGGGATCGACGGCTTCGTCTCGGCCACCGGAAACGACGACACGAATCTCCTCACCGCAGTCCTGGCCAAGAACGTGGGGGCACGTAAAGTCCTCTCCCTCATCGACAACTTCGACTACCTGCCTCTGATCAACCGCATGGACGTGGACGCCGCCGTCTCGGCCCGGATGTCCACCGTGAACGCGATCCTCCGGTACATCCGCCGGGGGCGGGTCATGGCCGTGGCCACCCTCAAGGGCATCGAGGCCGAGGCCATCCACTTCGACGTGACCGAGAACGCCGACATCGCCGGTCGGTCGCTGGAGGATCTGGACTTTCCCGACCGCGCTCTGGTCGGAGCCATCATCCGGGACGACGATGTGTTGATTCCCCGGGGGAAGGACCGGATCCGGGCCGGGGACGAGGTGATCGTCTTCGCCCTTCCGGAAGCCATCCCCGAAGTGGAGTCCTTCTTCGAGTGAGGATCGTCGAGTGAGGATCGCCCTCCGATCCGAGATCGCCGTATGAGGGATCACCCACCAACCCTCACGTAGGGAGGACGCCGCTCCGTGTCCGTCAGCCACGTCTTCAACGTCGTCGGGCTTCTTCTCCAGTTCGTGGCCCTGGCAATGGGGGTGGCGGCCCTGGTCGCCGTGGGATACGGAGAGGGCGACGCTCCGGGAATCTTCGCCGCGGCGGGGGTGACGCTCGCCGCCGGGTTCGTGGCGTACCGCCTCACCACCCTCGAGGAAGACATCACCCACCGGGAAGGCTTCGCCATCGTCACCTTCGCGTGGACGGCGACGGCCTTCTTCGGGGCCCTCCCCTTTCTCCTGACCGGCACCGTGGATTCGGTCGTTCCGGCTTTCTTCGAGTCCATGTCGGGGTTCACGACCACCGGCGCCACCACCTTCACCGACATCGAGGCGCTCCCCCACGGGATCCTCTTCTGGCGCTCCTTCACCCACTGGCTCGGGGGGATGGGGATCATCGTCCTGGCCATCGCCGTCCTCCCCTTTCTGGGGGTGGGGGGGATGCAGCTCTTCCGGGCCGAGGTGCCCGGGCCGACGCCGGATCGCCTGAGGCCCCGGATCACCCAGACGGCCAAACTTCTCTGGTACGTCTACCTGGGCCTCAGCGTGGCCCAGACGATCCTCTACCTCTTCGGGGGCATGGGGCTCTTCGACGCGGTCACGCACACCTTCGCGACCCTGGCCACCGGCGGCTTCTCCACGAAGAACGCCTCTGTGGCGGGCTTCGATTCGGCCTACATCCACTACGTCACGATCCTCTTCATGTACCTGGCGGGGATCAACATCACCCTGCACTTCCGGGCCGTGGCGGGTCGTCCCACCTATTGGCGGGACGCGGAGTGGCGATTCTTCACCTCGGTGTTGGTGGGGGCGGGGCTCCTCCTCATGGTCTTCAATCTTCTCCTGGGTGACTACGCGGGAAGCCACGAGACGACCCTCGCGGCCATCGAGGCCGCCTTCCGGGACGGGCTCTTCCAGTCGGCGGCCATCGTCACGACCACCGGATTCGTCACCGCCGACTTCGAGGGCTGGCCCGCCGCGGCCCAGGGTCTCCTCTTCACCCTCATGTTCGTGGGGGGAATGGCGGGCTCCACCGGCGGAGGCGTGAAGGCGCTCTGGGTCATGG
>JBKHJU010000240.1:0-4354 GCA_046537985.1 Longimicrobiales bacterium | reverse complement strand
GGTCAACCGCCTCATGGAGGACCCCTTCTTCCGCAGCCCTCCCCCCCGGTCCACGGGCAGGGAGCTCTTCGGGGACGGCCTGGTCCGGGAGCTGGCCCGGAAGCGGGGACTCGTGGCCGGGCGACCCGACGAGGGATGGCCGGACCTCCTCGCCACCCTGGTGGACCTCACCGCCCGCTCCGTGGGGGACGCCTACCGTCGATGGATCCTCCCCCGGGGGGTCGACGAGGTCTTCCTCACCGGAGGAGGGGCCCGCAATCCAGTCCTGACCCGGGCCATCGCCGGTGAGCTCGGCTCGGTGCCCATTCGATCCGCCGGCGAGCTGGGAGTGGACCCCGACGCCCGGGAGGCGGTGGCGTTCGCCGTCCTGGCGTGGGCCCACGAGCGGGCCGTTCCGGGGAACGTTCCCGCCGCCACTGGCGCCCGGGGCCCTCGCATCCTCGGGTCGTACACGCCGGTGCCCCGGGTGGCCCCGGGGACCGAAGCGGGTGCATGATGCAGGCGAGCCGTGGGTCCGGGCGGACGGAGGACGACGGAGAGCCCATGACCCGGGAGAGCGGATGAATCGGAGGAGAGCATGACCCGGGAGGGAGGGATGTCCGAAGAAGACCGGCGGGCACGATCCCGATCGAGGGAGTCTCGATCGGAGGGACCCCCGTCGGAAGCGCGGCCATGGAATGCCCCCGGGACGGCCTGGGCTCTCCTCGGGGTCGTGGTCCTGGTCCAGGTCGGGCTCATGGTCGGAGCCTTCCTCCCCGTGCCCCACACCGGGGGGGACAACGCCGGTTATCTCGGGCTCGCCTACTCTCTCCTGGAGCGTGGAGCGTACCTCGACCTCTACCTTCCCGGGGAGCCGATCCACACCAAGTATCCGCCGGGCTTCCCCCTGCTGCTGGCCGGCGCTCGGATCCTCGGGGCCGAGACCTGGGTCGCGTTCAAGGCCGTGGTCGCCGTCAGCGCCACTCTGGCCGTGGCCTTCACCTTTCTCTGGGCCCGGGAGGGCCGGAGCCCCGTCTTCGCCGCCCTGGTGGCCGGCCTCCTGGCGGTCTCGTCGGCCCTGGTCTACTACAGTCACTGGATCCTCTCCGACGTCCCCTTCCTGGCACTCACCTTCCTCGCCCTCTGGGGCCTGGAGCGTTGGGAGCGACCCGGGGCGAGGACGGGCGACGCATGGCTGGCCCTCGGGGCCGGTGCAGCCATCCTCGCCTACTTTACCCGGTCCGCCGGCCTCCCCCTCATCCTGGCTCTCGCCGGCGTCCTCCTCCTCCGTCGAAGGTGGAAGAGCCTGGCCGCCTTCGGGGTGGCGTTCGCGGTTCCGGCATTCGCCTGGTGGCTCCGGAACCGGGGGGCCCCCGATACCTACCTGGCCGAGCTCTGGCTGGTGGATCCCTACCAGCCGGATCTGGGCACCGTGGGCATCGGAGGGCTCGTCGGCCGCGTATTGTCGAACGCGTGGGGGTATACCGCCCGTCACGTTCCCACGGGGATCACGGGGCTCGAAGGTGGGACCGCCCTGGTCCTGGGGGTCGGGCTCGTAGGTCTGGCCTTGTATGGTTGGGCGGGGCAGGTTCGCCGGCAGGGAAGCCAGGTCCGGGCGCTGGAGATCTTCTTTCCCCTGTATGCCGGTCTCATCCTCATCTGGCCGGAGGTGTGGTCCGGAGATCGCTTCGCACTCCCCCTCCTTCCTCCCCTCTTCCTGTACGGGGGACTCGCCGTCCGGGACCTGGCGAGCCGGATCCACCCCCGGGGGGCGGCTCCCGCCGGCGTGGCGGGGGTTCTGATCCTCGGTGGAACCGCCCTCTGGTCGTGGGCGGGCCAGGCCCGGACGGCGTCGTCGTGCATGAGCCTCACGCGAAGCCAGGGAGCCTGGGCGTGTGCTCCGGCCGCCATGGCCGACTTCGCCCGGGCCGCGGCGTGGAGCGGCCTCCACCTTCCGGAAGGCTCGGCGGTGTTCTCCCGAAAGCCCCGGTTCTTCTACCTGCTGGGTGGGGTGAAGAGCCAGGTCTTTCCGTTCAGCGGGGATCCGGACGCCTTCTTCCGGGAAGCCGAGCGGTGGGACATCGGGTACGTTCTCCTGGATCGGCTCGACGATCTTGCGGCCTATTACGTGGGCGCGGCCGTCCGCTCCCACCCGGGATCGTTCTGTCCGGTCCACGCCTTCGGCACCCGGACGAGCCCCGGGAGCCAGCTCCTGGGGCTCGTGGAGACGCCGGGAGGTGGCGTCGCTGCGGACGGTGACTCCCGAGACGGGGAGGCCGGGGCTGGAGCCGCTCGGGGCGGCGGGCCCGGGAGCGGGGATGAGATCCGGCTCTCTCCGTGCCCCCCGGAAATGATTCCGGGAGATCCGGAGGTGATTCCCGACTACTCCTCTTCGGTGGTGCCCCTCTTCGGGCGGAGCGCGTCGTAGAGGAGGGCGAGGGCGAGGCCGAACACCAGGTGCTGGAAAAAGGGATCCGCTTCCCGCTCGTCGACTTCGACGATCTCCGAGAGGAGCGGGACCTTCCGATGGGGTGACGCCGAGCCGAGAAGGGCCGGAATCCCTCCCCACGAGGCGGTCACGTATTCGGCCGTGCCGTAGACGATCCCGGCGACGAACGCCGGGCCGGGGATCCGCGGCTCGATGACCCCCGCGTAGGCGAGACCCCGTCCCGCCCCTCCGGAGAGGGCGACGGCGAGCTCGTCCGTGTTCAGGGGGAGATCCCTCTCCGAGGGGGTCAGGGAGGCCAGCACCTCCGCGATGACCGTGGCCGCGGTTCCGGCGGCGGCGGATGCCAGGAGGTCCAGGAGGCGAGCACGCCCACGGGACGGTAGGACGGAGAGGAGTCGCGCGCCCAGGGCCCGGGCTCCCTGATCGATGAGACGGGCGGGCAGGTTGCCGGAATCGTCGTTCCGGGGAGCATCGGATGGAGAGCCGTCGGGATTGCCGGACCCCCGGGCCTTCTTCGAGGCACCTCCCCCGGACTTCAGGGTTTCCAGAGCCGGCAACGATCTCGGGGCATCCCGGAGCCGCTCGAGGGCGTAGCCGAGTCGATACCAGATGTCTTGATCGTCAGAGCTCATGGGATTCTCAGCCGAGGATTGCAGCCGGAGCGGCGACGCGCCCGGGGGGTGTCCACACGGTGTCACCTCGGGCCCCCTTTTGACAACCCGCCCCCGGGCCGCCTCCGGGCCGCTCGTGGTCTTCGGGGCCCACGACCTGGTGGGGCTGTGGCTCGGAGCCCTGCTGCTCGGAGGCCTCGTCCATGCCGCCGCCGCCCACGCGCAGCTTCCTCCCGACGAGGAGTGGGCCACCCGGACCACCGAGCACCTGCGGGTGACCTATCCGGCGGAGCATCCCCGGCTGGGCGAGCGGACGGCCGTGCGTGCCGAGGCCGCCTACCGACTCCTCGCCGACATCCTGGCCGACCCTCCCTCGGGGCGCATCGATGTGGTGGTTTCGGACCATACGGACCAGTCCAACGGCTGGGCCACCGTCTTTCCCACGAACCGGGCCGTGGTCGTGGCGGCGCCACCCATGGACGGGATCTCCCTCGCCCACTTCGACGACTGGCTCGACCTGGTCCTGGTCCACGAGCTCTCTCACGTGTTCCACCTCGACGAGCCGGGCACCCCGGGGGCCGTCGTCCGGGCCGTGTTCGGCCGGATTCCCCTCGTCTGGCCCACGTTTCCGGGCTTGCTCACCCCGACGTGGACGACGGAAGGGCTGGCCACCTGGTACGAGTCGGGGCTGACGTCCGCCGGGAGGAACCGGGGCTCCTACTTCGAGATGATCCTCAGGACGGCGGCCCTGGAGGGAGAGTTCGAGGATCCGGGCCGGGCGGCGGGAAGCTCGCCGGTCTGGCCCCACGGAGACCGACCGTACGTGTACGGGGGCGGCTTCTTCGAAAACCTTGTCCGGAGGGCGGAGGCGGGGGGCGGAGACGTCTCCGGACGGGACTCGCCGGACGGGTCGGGCAGCACGCAATCGACGCAGGCGGCCGACCGTGCGGCGGAGGAGCCGGCGCGCGAGGAAGGGCCGCCTCCGGGGATCCCGGAGTTCGTTCAGAGGTATGCGGATCGCTGGATTCCCTTCAGACTGGGCGCATCCGCCGAGGACGCCTTCGGGGAAGACGTCGGCGCGGCGTGGGAGGCGTGGCGGGCGGAGCGTCGGGACGAGGCCCTGGCGCTCCCCACCGAGGAGTCCGCGCGGCTGGCCCTGCGCACCCAGCAGGTCATCGCCTACGAGTCCGGGGTGGCCGACATCATCGACCTGTTGGGCGGCTCCTACGCCGTGGAGCGGCTCACCGACGAGCTGGAGGCCAAGGCCGAGGACTACATCCGCCGCATCGACGACATGGGCGGGATGGTGGAGGCC
>JBKHJU010000003.1:0-17536 GCA_046537985.1 Longimicrobiales bacterium | reverse complement strand
GCTCGACGATGCCGCGTCGATCGTCGTTCCACTCGGCCTCCACCATCTCCGGGTCGACCAGGGGCTGCCAGATCTGGATGATGGGAAAGGTCGTGAGGAACCAGCGGAAGCTGGCCAGGAAGAGCCCGAGGAACATGAGGCCGATGAGGGGCTCCCAGATGGTCATGATCGGGCCTCCTTCGTGGACGGACGGCACGACCATCATGTAGCGCTCGAGCCAGAGTCCGACGAGGATGACGGCCGCGAACGTGCCCAGGATCTTCGGCTTCAGCTTGGGCGTCCGTCCGATGAGCCCCATGAAGGGCACGATGAAGCAGAGGACCACCACCAGGACTCCCAGCCCACCCCACGTCTCGTTGGACCGGTGCACGATCCAGGCCTGCTCCCAGGGAAGCTTCCCGTACCAGATGACCAGGTACTGGGACCAGAACAGGTAGGCCCAGAAAACGCAGAAGGCGAAGCAGAGCTTGCCCAGGTCGTGGAGCTGCTGCGCTCCCATGTGCTCGTCCAGGACCTCGTCGCTCCGCTTGAGCCAGATCGTGGCCAGGGCGGTCAGCGCGGCCCCTCCCCAGAACGCCCCCATGAAGAACCAGCCCCCGAACAGGGTCGAGAACCAGTGGGGCTCCAGGGACATGATCCAGTCGTAGGAGACGTTGCTCAAGATGACGGCGAAGAGCAGGGCCACGACGGGAGCCAGCTTCGCCACCTTCCGATGGCTGCGGACTTCCTCCTGCTCCTGGCCGATCCAGTTCTTCGTCAGCCGCTCACGCCACCTTGTCCGGCCCGGATCGTCGCCGCCTTCCTCGTCCTCCACCAGACCGAGATCGGGGCGCAGCGTCAGATAGACGAAGTAGAGAGCCAGCCCGAAGAGGACCAGAAGCCCCCCGACGTTGCGAATCGTCAGGAACGGCAGGTTCAGCCACGCCTGCTTGTTCTGGACGACTGGATCGGTCTCCATGTACTCCACCCAGGGGAAGAACCACTCCATGATCCCGAGAAGGGGGAGGAAGAGGAGGAAGGAGAGAGGAAGGAAGGCCGCGAAAGCCAATCCCACCCGCTTCACCGACCAGTTCCACCGGGCCTTGGTCACCGTGGCCGCCACGACGACGATGACCGCGCCCATGGCGATGGAAGTGAAGTACAGCCAGCTGACCAGGTACGCCCGCCACGCCTGGAGGGGATCCCTGCCGAGGGTGATCACGAAGGCCGCGAGGCCCACTGCGAAGAGGGCGCCGAAGAGGATCGTAGCCCCCCGGGAGCGGGACTTGTAGCGAACCGGGATCGCGTCGGGGATGTGGATCTCGGCCATGGCTACTCCTCCGCCCCCGCTCCCGCGTCCCCGTCGCCGGCACCCTGATCTCCTCCGGGGGTCAGGCCGGCCTCCCGCTGCAGCTGTCGCACGTAGTTCACGATGTGCCAGCGGTCGAAGTGACTGATTGCGTGACTGTACGGGGGCATGACCCCCCGGCCGACCCGGATCATCCCGTAGAGGTAGCCGTCCGGATACTCGGCCACCGTCTCCCCGGCCAGGTCATACGCCGAAACCGTCGGATGGACGTCGGCGATGTAGGCCTCGGAGCCGATCCCGTCGTCACCGTGACAGACGGCGCAGTACCGCAGGTAGAGCTCCTCGCCCCGGGCCAGGGACTCGGGGCTGGCCTCGACGGGGTTCTCCAGCTCCATGACCACCGGATTCCGCTGGAGAAGGTCCTCCTGAGTCATGGGAGGCGGCATGTCGGACGCCATCTCGGGCTGGCCGATGTTCATGCCGTCGGGCTCCGCAGGCCAGTTCCCCGCGGCGAAAGGAACGGCGTTCTCCGGCGCCGGCTGCGGATTCTCGTACGGGTCGAAGGAAACCTGATCCCGCATGCTCCGTCCGAAGACGGCCACCATGGCGTCGTCGAAGGGAGAGCACGCCGTGATGCCGCCAAGGACGCCGATCAGGAGAAGGTGAAGGAAGACGGTGCTCCCCCGCCTCGCCTTCACTCGGAAGCCGGGACCCCTCTTCGAGTCGGCATCGAGTCTCCGCGAAACGGCCTCGGATCCCGTCGAATCAGCCAGGGGTGTGCGCGATTCAGCCATGGGACTCCACCTCCCGGCCCTCGGCGGCCTCCCGGACCTCGGCCGGTCCGTGGCTTTCCAGGATTCTGCGGGCTCGACGAAGTCCGTCGTCGCCGGCCGGGACGTAGACTCCGTACTTCCCCTCGCTGAAGTTCGGGTCATAGATGACCATGGGACGGGTGCTGGGCAGCCTGGCCTGGACGAAGAGCCCGATGACGGCGGCCAGGGCTCCGAAGAGGATCGTGAGCTCGAAGGCGATGACCACGTACGCCGGAATCGAGACGATGGGCTTTCCGCCGGTCACGAGGGGCCAGTCCATGGACGTCCACGTCGTGAACGCGAACCCGGTGGCGGTGCCGGTGAGCGCGCCGACCAGGGTGTAGACCCGGACCGGGCTCGGACCGTATCCCAGAGCCTTCTCGATGTGGTGGTCGGGATACGGCGCGAACGTCTGCACGTCCCTGAAGCCTTCATCCCGGAGCTCCTTCACCGCATCCACGGTGGCGTCCAGGTGGTCGAACACCGCCAGGACCCCGTCCCACCCCCCATCCGCCGACGCGCCTCGACCTCCGCCTCCGTTGCTCATGACGTGGCCTCCTCCTTCTTACCACCCACGATTCCACGCATCGGGGGCGGAATGACCTCCTTGAGCTCGGCGATGGCCACTGGCGGGAGGAGCCGCGTGAAGAGGAGGAACCAGAATCCGAACCAGGCGAAGCTCCCGATCAGGATCCCCATCTCGGTGAGGGAGGGGCGGTACATGCCCCACGCGAACGGCTCGTACTCGTGGTGGAGCGACGTCACGATGATGACGAAGCGCTCGAACCACATTCCGATGTTGATGAAGAGAGAGATGACGAAGAGCGCCGGGATCGAGTGTCGCACTCGCTTGAACCACATGAGCTGGGGCACGATGCCGTTGCAGATCAGCATGGTCCAGGTGGCCCACCAGTAGGGACCGAAGATGCGGTTCCAGAAGGACTGGCGCTCGATGGCCTCTCCGCTGTACCACGCCATGAAGAACTCGGTGAGGTACGCGTAGAGGACGATCATCGACGTGAGCAGGCACAGCTTGGCCAGGGCGTCGAAATGTCGGATCGTCACGTACTTCTCGAACCCGAAGACCTTCCTCATGGGCACCACGAGGGTGAGCACCATGCCAACGCCGGAGAAGATGGCCCCGGCCACGAAGTACGGAGCGAAGATCGTGGCGTGCCACCCCGGGACGATGGACATGGCGAAGTCCCAGGAGACCACCGAGTGGACCGAGAGGACCAGGGGCGTCGCCAGAGCCGCCAGGAAGAGATACGCCTTTCCGAAGTGGTGCCACTCCCGGTCCGTCCCCCGCCAGCCCAAAGAGATGATCTTGTACAGCTTCTTCCGCAGCCCGCGGGCGTGATCACGGGCGGCCGCCAGGTCGGGCACGGTCCCTAGGTAGAAGAAGACGGACGACACGGTGAAGTACGTGGTCACCGCGAAGACGTCCCACACCAGGGGGGAGCGGAAGTTCGGCCAAAGGAAGCGGGAGTTCGGATACGGGATCAGCCAGTAGGCATGCCACACCCGACCCACGTGGATCAGGGGGAAGAGCCCAGCGGTCATGACCGCGAAGACGGTCATGGCCTCGGCGATCCGGTACACGGCCTGCCGCCACTTGGCCCGGAAGAGGAAGAGGATGGCCGAGATCAGCGTCCCCGAGTGGGCGATACCGACCCAGAAGACGAATGTGGTGATGTAGACGCCCCATCCCACCGGGGAGTTGAGGCCGCTGACCCCGATCCCCTGGACGATCTGGTAACCCCAGGAGAAGAAGAAGAGGCCGACTCCCGCTGCCGAGAGGGCGAAGAGGACCCACCACCCGAGCCCCGGCCGGGACAGGGCCGACAGGATGTCCTCGTTGACCTCCTGGAAGGTCTCGACGTCCGGATGTGTGAGCGCCCCGCGCTCCTTCGTGGCGCGGGCCATCAGTGGCCCTCCGCCTCGACGTGGTGGAACGTCACCTTTCTCTGATAGGTCACGGCCGGCTGGGTGTTGATGAACTCGTCCAGGACCCGGTAGGTGCGCGCCGACGCAGCGGCCCGGGAGACGGAGGACTCCGGGTCCCTCAGGTCACCGAAGGTGATGGCCTCGGCCGGGCACGTCTGCTGACACGCCGTCACGACCTCGCCGTCGCGGAGGAGGCGACCCTCGACCTCGGCGCGATTCTCGGCCTCCCGGATCCGCTGCACGCAGAAGGTGCACTTCTCCATGACGCCGTTCTCCCGGACGGTGACATCTGGGTTGTACTGCCAGTTCAGGGGCTCGGGCACGTCGGTGAACGTGTACCAGTTGAACACCCGGACCTTGTACGGGCAGTTGTTGGCGCAGTAACGGGTGCCCACGCAGCGGTTGTAGACCTGGGCGTTCAACCCGTCGGGCGTGTGGTACGCGGCGAAGACCGGACAGACCGGCTCACAGGGCGCGTTGCCGCAGTGCTGACAGAGCATGGGAAGGTGCCGCACGTCCACCGGTCCGGCCTGGGTCGCGTCCACCGTCTCGTCATAGCGCTCGATCCGCATCCAGTTCATGTCCCGGCCCATGAGGACCTGGTCCTCACCGACCCACGGGACGTTGTTCTCGGCCTGGCACGCCGTCACGCAGGCGCTGCACCCCGTGCACTTGTCCAGGTCGATGGCCATCCCCCAGCGGGGGAGCTCCTCCGGATTGACGTACTCACCGTGCCGGGCCCCGGGAAGGGGATAGGCGGACGGCTCGCCGTCGGTCTCCGCGGGAACGAATCCACCCCCGACCTGGAGCTCGTGGAGCTGCTCGCCGTGGCCGGCTTCGCCTTCGGCCTGCTCCTCGTCAGGGGCACCCTCCACGCCCTCGGAGGCCTGGGCTCCCTGGTCACCCTCCTCGGGGGCCGCTTCGCCTTCGCTTCCGTCCGTGGCCATGGCCACGGCGCCGGCGGCGGCTTCGAGCGTGGGGAGCTCGTCCAGCGCCACCGCGGGAGCGATGGGACGGCCGTGCTGGGTCGAAGCCCCGGCGATGGAGGCGAGGCGTCTCCGCTCCCCGGTGGGCTCGAGGCGGACCCGGGTCGCCTGGTAGACCATCGCGCCCGAGGGCTGCTCCGTCTCGGCCGGAAGGAGGGGAACCGGGTTCACGCCCATGCCGGAAGCGTAGCGCCCGTACTCCTCGTGGCCCGTGCCCAGGGCCAGAGCGACCACGTCCTGTCGAACGCCCGGGTAGAACCAGACCGGGACCTCGATCTCGCCGTGGGGTGAGCTCACCCGGACGACGTCGCCCTCACGAAGGCCCAGGCTGGCCCCGGTCTCGGGGTGGACTTCGATCCAGGAGTGCCAGGTGATCTTGCTCACCGGGTCGGGCAGCTCCTGGAGCCACGGTCGATTGGCGTGCTTCCCGTCGGCGAAGCGGGCCGACGGGTAGATCAGGAGGCCGAGGTCGCCGTCCCCGTCGAAGGCCGGCACGTCGAAGCTCAGGGCGGCGTCGGGGGAGCGGAGCGCTGGAGCCTCCTCTTCCTCTACGACGTCGAACTCGACGACCCCGGTCCGGAGGGCCTCCCGCCAGAACTCGAGGAACTCGCCTTCGGTCCCGGACTGCTCGTGGACCGCCTGCCAGCGGTCCTGCAGATACTCGAGGAAGGTCGCCGCTCCCTGGTCCGATCCGAGGCTCGCGGCGAGCCCGAGGAGGATGTCGCCGGTGGCCCGGGTGTCGAAGTGGGGCACCGGACGCATGACGGGCTGCTGGACCGTGTAGAGTCCGGGCCGGGGATTGGAGTCGCCCCAGGACTCGAGGAAGTGCCGGTCCGGCAGGATCAGATCGCAGAGAGCGGCGGTCTCGTCCAGAGTTTCGGCAAAAGAGACCTTGAAGGGCACCGCGCCGAAGGCCTCGGCGAATCCCGCGGCCGGCGGCAGCGAATAGGCCGGGTTCGTCCCGTGCACCATGGCCACGGAGTACTCCCCGTCGGACATTCCCTGGACGGCCGACTGTACCTCGCCGTAGGGGCGGGACGCCGATGTCAGATCCGCTTCCTGGATCCGCACCGTCGTCCCCACGTTTCCCGCCACCGCGTTCAGGACCAGGACGGCCAGGTTGGCCGCCGTGGCGTGGCGGTGGTGTCCGTGGACGCCCGGCCCGATGGCGACGCTGGAAGCCGCCGATACGAATTCCTCGGCAAGCGCCTCGATGTCGGCCGGCTCAAGTCCCGCCGCCTCGGCCGCGCTCGGGGCGTCGTACGCTTCGAGGACCGGAGCGTAGGGCCCGGCGCTCCCCCCGTTCTCGGCGATGATCCGGGCCATGGCCAGCGCTACGGCCGCCTCGCTGCCGGGTCGGATGGGGAACCACTCGTCGGCATTCTGACCGGTGAGGGACAGGCGGCTACCCAGGAAGACGAACTTCCCCTTGGGGCCCTCGCCCTCCGCAGCCGTGCTCCGGGAGAAGGCCCGGGCGTACTCCACAGGCGACAGCCAGGTTTCGAGGAAGTCGGCGCCGAAGGAGAGGATGACGCTCGCCCCCTCGAGGTCGTACGTCGGAAGGGCGTCCCGCCCGTATGCGATCCGCACCGCCTCCCGGAGCGGGGCCTCGGAGAGAGGCTCGTGCTCGACCCGGTCACCCCCGGCGGCGGAGATGAAGTTCTCCGCCAGCTCGGTCATGGACGGGCCCATCCTGCCCGTGATGAGGAGGGACTGATCGGCGGCCTGGAGCTGCTCCAGAAGGAGGGCCTCGGCCTCGTCCCAGGAGATCGGCTCAAGCTCTCCGTTCTGTCGCCGCATCGGGCCCGTGAAGCGATCCGGGTTGTACAGGCCCTGGAGGGAAGCCTGGCCCCGATGGCAGAGGTTCCCCCGGGAGACCGGGTGGTTCGGATTGCCTTCCAGCTTGACCGCCCGACCCTCCCGCGTGCGGGCCCAGACGCCGCATCCGGCGGAGCAGCCGCCGCAGGTGGTGGCGTACCACGTGGCCACGCCGGGCGTGATGTCCTCGGGCGGGACCACGTAGGGGATCAGCCGCTCGACGTTCTCCGTGGAGCAGCCGAACGCGGCCGCTCCGGCGCCGCCGGCACCGACGACCTTGAGAAAGTCGCGCCTCTTTATTCCATCACTCATCTACGATGCTCAGTAATGGCAAACCGTACAGTCCCTCGACGCGTTGCGTTCTTCGTGACAGGTGACGCACCATCCCATGGTGAGGGGCTGGGCGACCTCTTCCACCACTCCCATCTCCTGAACCTCGCCGTGACAGGTCTGACACTCCACCCCTGCGCTCACGTGTCGAAGGTGAGGGAAGTGGACGTGGTCGGCGACCTTGTAAACCCGGACCCAGGGGATCGCCTCACCGTCGTTCGCATACTCCCGAAGGGTCTCGACTTCCTCCGGATTCTCGGATCCGGGGACGACCGTGTGGCACCCCATGCAGGTTCCCACGGGAGGCATGCCCGCATCGACGCTCCGCTCGGCCGAATAGTGGCAGTACTGGCAGTCGATCTGGTACTCGGAGACGTGGACGTCGTGGGGGAATTCGATGGGCTGCCGGACTTCGGAGCCGGCTGCAGCGTCCTGGTCGGCCCGGGTGGAAGCATCCTGGACAGGAGCTTCCTGGGCCACGGCCACCCCGGTCAATCCGGACTCGGGGGACCCTTCACCGCCGGACTGGACGAGGAGGAGAGCGAGGGTGGCGATGACGAACACCACCCCCCCCAGGATCACGGTCAGCTTCTTCTTCATAGGCGGCTTGGTTCGCAAGGCCGATCAGGGATCGGTTCACCGGGCTTCCGACGTTCGTTGGGTCCCATCGCACGAAGCCGGCCCGAAAGCCTTCAGGGGCGTCCCGCTCACCGGGACTCCCCACAGGTCGTGGCCGAGCGGCGAAGAAGGTAGGTCAGGCCCAATATCGTGTCAACGAGCCGCGGGGCACGTCCAGAAACCTTTCCTCCCGCGCCGGTGTTATACTTCTCCCACTCGTATACGACCGCCTCGGCAGGCCGTGGCGGAAGGGTCATGAAGCCGTCCGACGGAGGGTCGTGCCCCGCGTCGTCTCGTCCGACGGAAGGCATCCGACTCCTGCTCGCTACGCCGGCTCGGATCCCGGACCCATGGCGCTCCCGACGGGATCCGCTGTAGCCCTTACGCGGACTTCTGAATCACTGCGACCCAGGACTCCATGCAAGAAGCGACCGCGCAGGAAGCCACGCCGCTTCGGGATCCCACCCCGGACCTCGGGGCCCTGGACCGCCTGGTGGACGAGGTCGAGGAGGTCTTCCACGGAAAGACGGGCGTGGTCCGAATGGCCGTGTCCGCGCTTCTCGCCCGGGGCCACGTCCTGTTCGAGGACATTCCCGGAGTGGGAAAGACCACGCTGGCCCACGCCCTGGCCCGGGCTCTGGGCCTGAGCTTCCGAAGGATCCAGTTCACGAGCGACCTCCTGCCGACGGACGTTCTCGGGGTCGCGGTCTATAACCCGAGCAGCACCACATTCGAGATCCGCCCGGGTCCCATCTTCACCAACGTCCTCCTGGCCGACGAGATCAACCGGGCCCCACCCCGGACCCAGAGCGGCCTCCTCCAGGCCATGCAGGAGGGACGGGTGACCATCGACGAGGAAACCTTCGACCTCCCCCGCCCCTTCATGGTCATGGCCACACAGAACCCCCTGGAGCACCACGGCACCTATCCCCTTCCCGAGAGCCAGCTCGATCGCTTCCTCATGCGGCTCACCATCGGATATCCGGGGCCCGAAGCCGAGCGGAGGATCCTCCTCGAATCGGCGGAGGTGGAGGATCTCCTGGCGCGTATCGAGCCGGTGCTGACTCCCGAGGACGTTCTCGCCCTGCAGGAACGCGTGGACGAGGTGCACGTGGACGACTCCCTCGTGGACTATCTGATGGAGATCGTGCGGGCGACCCGGACGGACTCCCGCTTCCAGGTGGGCGTGAGCCCCCGGGGGGCCGTCGCTCTCTTCCGGGCCGCCCGAGCGCACGCGCTGGTCGACGGACGGGACTTCCTCGCGCCGGACGACGTCCAGCGCCTGGTGGTTCCCTGCCTCGCCCACCGGCTTCTCCCGACGGGCCTCACGGCAGCCACCGCGGACGCCCACGAGGAAGCCGCGGGAATCCTGGTCGAGATCAAGGGCGAAATTCCCGTTCCGGTGTGAGTGTCTCGTGAGCCGGAGCCTCCTCACCCCTTCCCGGGACGTCCTTCCGGAACCCCTCGGCAGAGCACTCGACCGGGTCACGGGTCCCACCCTCGGCGTGCTCCGCTGGCCCTCCCGGGCGTGGCGACGCCTTCGTGCATGGCGACGGATCTACTTCACCCGGGGTGGGCTCCTCTTCGTGATCGGAGCCTTCGCCGTGGGCTTCGCCGCCATGAACACCGGGAACAACCTCCTCTTTCTGATCCTGGGTGCCATGCTGGGCTCCATCGTCCTGAGCAGCTGGCTATCGGAGCAGACCATCCGGGACGTGGAGGTGCGCCGGCAGACCCCGCGGGCGGCGACCGTCGGTGATCCGGCACGGATCCAGTACGAGGTGACGAACCACAAGCGCTGGATCCCCAGCCTGGCCGTGGAGCTCCACGAGGAGGGGCTCCCGACGGCGGCCTTCCTTCCCCGACTCGACGGGGGACGAAGCGTAGTCGTTCGGAGCGAGCACCGATTCGTCCGCCGGGGCGTGTATCGGCTCGCCGCGGTGACAATCTCCACCTCCTTTCCCTTCGGCCTCTTCCGAAAGGAGCGAGACGTGGAGCTCCCGGGAGAGCTGATCGTCTGGCCCCGGTCGGACCGGGGGGTCCCGGTCGTGGCCGCGGTGGGGGAGCCGGGGATTCGTCGCACCGTGGGTCGACGGGGCTCGGCGGGGAGCCGGGGAGAGTACCGGGGTCTGAGGGAGTACCGTCCCGGGGACGATCCCCGGGATATACACTGGCGTTCGACGGCCCGGCTCGGTGATCCGGTGATCCGGGAATTCGAGGAGGACGCCTCGGAGAGCCTCTGGATCTGCCTGGACACCCGGGGCGAGGACGAAGAGCTGGTGGAGGAGACGGTGGAGGTCGCCGCCTCGCTGGCGGCCCGATTCCAGAGGGCGGGACGACGATTCGCCCTGACCACCCCCGAGCTGGAGATCGATCCCGCCGACGGCCCTACCCAGCTCGAGCGCATTCTGGACGCCCTGGCCCGGGTGGAGTTCTCTCCGGACGCCCCCCTGGTCTCTCCCTCGGTGCCGTTGAGACGCTGCGTTCTGGTGTCCATCGGCGGAAGGGGGGGCCACGAGTTCGGCGACGTGGTGGTGCCCGACGGTCGGGGATTCGGCGTGGAGCGCGAAGGGTGAGGAATCCGTGAACCTGCGACTTCTCCACCGTCGCCTGGCCGTCGTCATGGCCCTGGCCGCCCTCCTCGCCTTCGCCGGCGGAGCGGGCTTCGAGCCCGTCTCCACCACCCTGGCGGCCTCCGTCCTTTTCGCGGCCCTCTTCTGGCGACCATCCCCGGCGCTCTCGTCCCGGTTGGAGCGTATCTGGGTTCCGCTGGCCGCCCTCCTGGTGCTCCGGGCCCTATACCACGTCTTCCTGGTGGGAGACGACATCGTGATCCCGGTGGTGGACCTTCTTCTTCTCCTCCTGACGGCGGAGGCCCTCCGGTCCCTCGACGCCGCCAACGACGCCCGCCTCTATGCCCTCTCCTTCGCCCTCCTCCTGGCATCGGCGGCCTATCGTCCCGGAATTCTCTTCGCCGTCGCCTTCCTGCTCTACGTAGTCGTGGGCACGGTCGCCCTCTTCGTGGGGCACCTCCGTCGGGAGTCGGAGCGAAACCTCATCCCGGAAGTGGACCTGGGTCGCAGAATCCTCTTCGGGGTCGCGGGCCTCTCCGGCGTCAGCCTCACCGTGGCCGTGGGGGTCTTCCTGACCTTTCCCCGGGTGTCGCAGGGTTGGACCGGACGGGGAGAAGCACCCGCCCCTCCCGTCGTCGGCTTCAGCGACCAGGTGTCCCTGGGCGAGTTCGGAGCCACGATCTACGGGAATCCGGAGATCGTCCTGCGGGTGGAGTTCCCCGACAGCGCGCCCGAGGACGTCGAGTCCCTCTACTGGCGGGGCCGGTCCTACGACCGGTTCGACGGAGTTCGCTGGTCCAGGAGCCCGCGACTCCCTCCCGCCCTGGCACCGGACGACTGGTACCGGGAACGCTGGGGAGGGGAGCGAATGGTCCAGCACGTCTATTCGACGCCCCTCGAGGCCCGGGTCCTCTTCGGCCTTCACCCGATCCTCGATCTCGACGCCGAGTCCCGGATCCAGCCCCTGTTCGACAACTCGGGTGACTACACCTACTGGGGATCGGCGCCACCCGTGTATCGGGCCGAGTCGGTCCGGGGCCGACCTTCGGCCGAGGCGCTCCGGAGCGCCGACGGACGCTTCGTCCCCGCCCAGGGATTCTACACCCAGCTCCCCGCCCTTCCCGATCGGGTGTACGCCCTGGCCGATTCACTGGCCGGAGAGCTGGAAGCCCCCTACGACAAGGTCGTGGCCATCCGGGACTGGCTGCGGACGGAGTTCGGCTACACGCTCGAGCTTCCCGCGTCGAGGCGCGAGGCCACGCTGGAGCACTTTCTTTTCGAGCGGCGCGCCGGACACTGCGAGTACTTTTCCACGGCCCTGGCCGTGCTCCTCCGCGCCCAGGGGATTCCCGCGCGGAACGTCAACGGATTCCTCGGAGGGGACTGGAGCAACTTCGGCCGCTATCTGGCCGTGACCCAGAACCAGGCCCACTCGTGGGTGGAAGTCTGGTTCCCGGATTTCGGATGGGTGCCCTTCGACGCGACGCCTGCCGGCAGCGGAGGCGGGGCCACCGCCGACCAGGCGGCCTGGTTCTGGCCCGGGCGCTTCCTCCTCGACGCGGTGCAACATCGCTGGAGCAAGTGGGTCCTGGACTACAATATGGAGACCCAATGGAACCTCCTGGATCGGGCGTCGTCCGTGTTCTCGGACGAGGGCGGGGCGGGGGATCCGGGATCGAGCTCCATGGACGACGAGACCCGGCGTCTCCTCTGGGTGGCGTTCGCCCTTCTCCTCGCCCTCGGTGCGGTCGTGGCGGTGTTCCGGCGACGGCGAGCGATCACCTATCCTACGCGCCAGTTCCTGCGGCTGAGAAGGCACGCTCGAAAGGCCGGGTTCGCGGGCGCCGAGGAGCTCCCGCCCCTGGCCCTCCTGGATCGCATGAGGGCTGCCTCCCACCCCGGTACGCGTCCGACGTCGGAGTTCGTCGACCTCTATCTGCGCATCCGCTTCGGGGGCCGGCCCCTCACCGACTCGGCTCGGTTCCGCCTCGCGGATGCCCGGCGCCGCGCACGGGAAGCTCTTCGCAAGGACGCAGCCGGGACGTCCATCGGACGACACGACGGCACGTGAAGGCATGAGCGACTCCCACTCCGGCGCATGAGCAATTCCAGCTCCGAAGCCGACGACCCCCTCTCGCCCCCCTGGGGCCGGCTCGACCTCCCACCGGGCGACGACCGGGCGGTGGGGCTGGGGCCCCTCGAGCTGCGGTTGAGGCGAGCCGGCGAAGAGCTGTGGATCGCCCGGCGTTGGACGCGAGAGCCTCCGACCGCCGCGGTAGAGACGGGTGGTGGAAAGGTACCCGCCGGAGCAGAGGAGGAGGCCGAGCCAGAGTGGTCCCGATGGGCGGTTCCCGAAGGTACGACCGGAGTGAGGCTCGACCCGGTCTTCCCCGATCGGCCCCTGGTGGTGGAGCCGGAACAGACCTTCCACCTCGTGCGGGGAGCCCGTGTCCGCGTCTACGTCCGGGTCCCCCTCTGGGTGTCCGTCGCGCTGACCGAGCCATCGAAGGTGAGTCTGGTCGAGATCCCCACCCACATCCTCTCGGACACGTGGTTCGGGGACTTCGCCGAAGGCGAGCTGGCCTACGCCCTTCCGACGTCGGCGCGCCGGGAGATCTCCCCGGAGATCTTCGCTCTCCATCTGGCCATCTGTCCCCTCGTCCTGGGAAACGACGCGGTGGACCACCTCGAGGTGAAGAAGCTCTGCCTCCGGGTCTCCCACCTGTCCGTCTTCGCACGGGGCCCGGAGCTCTGGAGCGACGAGACCCGGGTGCGGTACCAGGGCGAAGACCAGGAAAGCCAGATCCGGATCAGCGGAAAGGTGCCGTCGGAGGCGCCCGACGCCGAACGGGTAATGCCTCCGCGGGAGCCCCCGGCCCGGGGGTTCCGGGCCCGAACCTTCGCCCGCCTCGCCGACCTCTCGGGCCTCGGAGCGTCGTGGTGAGTGGGGAGCGCTGATGTCACCGCTGTTCGCGACGGCTACGGTTCTGTTTCCGGTTCCGGCCCCCCTCCGGGCGCCGGCCCGGTCGCAGGAGCCCGGGCCGGCCGACGGCCCGCCACCCGCGGGTGCCGCGGGTGAGCCCGCAGGAGGAGTGGGCGCCCAGCTGGACGGCGTCCTCGGCGCGGAGGGCGTGCCCTCGTTGATCCGGGCCGTTCTCATCGCCATCATCGGGTTCCCCACGATACTCCTTGTGAGTCGAGCCCTGGGCCGGTGGCTCACCCGGCGCTACTCGGCCCAGCAGGGTCTCGTCGGCGAGAAGATCCTCTTCTACACGGGGATCGGCATCCTGGGCGTGACCCTCCTCCAGGAGCTCGGATTCAGCCTGGCTCCCCTCCTTGGAGCCGCCGGGATCGTCGGGATCGCCCTGGGGTTCGCCTCCCAGACGTCGGTCTCCAACATCATCAGCGGATTCTTCCTGATGGCGGAGCAGCCCTTCCGGGTGGGAGACGTGATCCGGGTGGGGCAGACGGCCGGCGAGGTGCTCTCCGTCGACATGATGTCGGTGAAGTTGAGGACCTTCAACAACGAGTTCGTCCGGATTCCCAACGAGTCCCTCATCAAGACCGAAGTGACGACCGTGACCCGCTTCCCCATCCGGAGGCTGGAGGTTCCGGTGGGAGTCGCCTACAAGGAGAACGTGGAGCGGGTCCGGGATATTCTGCTCGAGGTCGCCGACCAGAATCCCCTCTCCCTCGTCGAGCCCAAGCCCCTGGTCCGCCTCGAGCGCTTCGGAAACTCCTCCATCGACCTGACCCTGGCGCTGTGGACGGCCAGGGAAAACTGGCTGGCCCTCAAGACCCGGATCCAGGAGGAGGTGAAAGCGCGCCTCGACGCGGAGGGCATCGAGATCCCCTTCCCCCATCAGAGCATGTACACCGGAGCGGCCACCGAGCCCTTTCCCATTCGCCTGGTTTCCGACGAGGAGTGGAAGCGTCGGCTGGAGGGAGAAGGGAGGAGGAAGCGCGAGAGCGTCGGGGAATCCGGGGACGCCGGAACGGAGCGCGGCGATTGAGGTAAACGTCCAACCGTGCTACACTCTCCGTCTATGAGCATCGGTGGTATGGAGCACTCCGATCCTTCCCCGTCCTCGTGGGGCCACCACATCACCACGATCAGCCACGAAGGAAGGTTCTGGGATGTCTACCTCGATTTCGAGGACGACCCGCGACATCCCGACACCTTTCGGGGATTCCTCAAGTTCTCGGCCGCCGACGCACCCGAGGACGACACTCCTCTTGGGACGGCCACCATCATCATCGAGAACAGCTTCGAGGAAGCGGTCCGGACGGCTCAGTCGTTCGGCGACCGTCAGCTGGCGGGATTCCTGCGCTCGGTCCTACCGTAGCGCCACGCCCCGTGCTCCGACGACGACCTGATATCTTCGAGACCTCGACTTCGATCCCTTCCTAGGAGGCTGGATGGCCATCTACCGGACGCTCTACTATGACGACGTCACCGTCGGAGTGGGCGGGCGAATCACGATCCCTCAGGATATGAGGGACGACCTGCGCATCGACGAAGGAGACGTTCTGACCGTCCGGGTGGAGGAAGCCCCCAACGGATCCCGCCAAATGGTCGTCTGGCGCGCGGAGCATCAGCCGGAGGAGTGACCTTCCAGGTCCGTCCAGCGAAGGAGTGACCCCAGGGGGCCCTCCCCGTCGTGGTGCCACCACGGCGGGGGCCACGGGCTCTTCTCAGGGGTCGTGATTCGCGCGGCTCCGACCTCGGCCAGGGACTCGGCGAGGGCGAGCCGGCGATCATCGGAGACCCCTGCCAGGGAGACCGTCTGGAGGTGCTTCCCCACCGGGGCCAGCTCCGCCACCGCCTCTTCCAGCGAATCCACGGGGCGGATCCGAACCACCCGTCCCGTGCAAGAGACCGCGAATCCGGGCTCGGGCTCGACGAACACCGTCCAGGGCGCGACCGCCCCTCCGTGGTGGACGGACGCTCCCGCCTCGGCCGTCGCCCGCATCTCCCAGGTGCCCCTGAGCTGGTGAATCGCCGACGCTTCCGACGGAAGGAGGGGTCCCGAGGGCAACGTCTCTTCCAGGGCCGCGAGAGCCTGGGCCAGGCGGCCGGCCCATTCGCCAGGCTCCATCCCGCCCCCTCGCTCCACGTAGACGACGTGGGGAGAGACGCATCCACGCTGATCGAAGGTGGCGATGGCCCGGGCGACCCGCTCGGAGGCCTCGGACGATTCTCCCAACGCCTTCCTTCCCACCAGGACGATCCCCACCCGGTGTCGGTAGGCCACGAAGGTCCGGGTGACCGGTGTCCGGTCCCGAAGACCGCGGATCACCGGGTCGCTGCCGTAGACCACCACGGCGTCGGCCTCGGCCAGAAGCACGTCTTCGACCGACTCGGACCCTCCCAACCAGTAGGAGACGGCTACCACGTCGGCCAGCTCGGGAGCTTCTTCCCTGAGACCCCGGGCGAAGAGAACCGGGAGCACCACGTCGGAGCGGCCCGGCTTGAGGACGACTGCCGACTTCACCAGGAGGCCTCGAATCAACGAGGTCACCGACACACCCGGCACGGTGCTGGCACAGATATGGAGGCTCAGCTCGGGCCCGAGTGCTCGCACCAGGCGCTGGCGCCCGCGTGGATCGGGCCGAAACCGATCCAGGACCGACGGATCGCCCAGCTCGATTCGCAGGTGCGCCCGGATTCGGGCGGGGGTCCAGTCACGGGCCATGCCGTCCAGTACCTCCCGGGCCATCGCGGCAGAGAGACCCGAATACGCAGGTAGCAGGGCAAGGGCCTCGTCCCGGAGCTCGTCTCCCTCCCGGAGAAAGCGGCTCCCCACCGCTCCCACGGCGGCGGCGACGTCGTCGACGGGCCGCTTCGACAGGCCCGAGACACGATTCCGGCGCAACACGGAGCACAGCTCGGAGAGCTCGGCCGGGATCCAGGCGGGAAAGCGGGCCCGGATGCCACCGGGCTCGATGGTGACCGTCTCCAGGTTTCCGGGTATCCCTCGTCCTTCCTCCGGCCCTCCCTCGGGGAGGGCCCACGCGTCGAAGGAGGTCACCGGACCAGAAGGTCGTCCATCGCCAGGGAGCACCCACGGGGCTCGGCTCCGGACGCCCGACCCAGGACACGGAATCCCTCGTCCTTCTCCACGCCCAGGTCCTCGGTCAGCACGACCGCCACCGAGCCCAGGTTGGCGAGGTCGTGATGGCACAGGATCCCCGTGTCCCCCACCGCCGTCGGATCGAGGGTCACCGGATCCAGGACCCGGGTCCTGGCCCAGGGAGGACCCCGGTGAGGACCCTCGTGGGAGTCGTAGAACTGGGACAGGAGCTCGGTCATCCCGTATTCGTTGACGATCTCTCGTCTCGAAACTCCCAGGGATTCGGACAGCTCTCGGTGGAGCTCCTCCCTGCTGACCGTGCGGGAACGCCCCTTGAATCCTCCCGTTTCCATGATCCGGGAGCCCTCGGGGAGGGCGAACCGCCGGCCGTCTTTCTTCATGGCGTCCAACCAGTGGACGAAGGAGAAGGCCGTGCCGACGAGAAGCACGGGTGTCGAACGATCCTGGAATCCGGTCAGGGCCCGGGCCAGCTCCTTCTCCAGGAGTCCCCGATCCGGATCCACGAACCAGCCCCCCCCGTCGGCCGCCAGCTCTTCTTCCACCACCCCGATCATGTAGCTCAGGGACGAGTCGGGAACCCGTGCGGGAGGCGGTATGAGGGACACCAGGGGCAGACGGGCGCCGTCGGCCAGGAGGTGGTCCCTGAAGTTGGGAAGGAGGGACTCCCGATAGAGGCGGAGGTCCAGGATGTGGTGCGCTCCCCGGACTTCCGTGCCTCGGCTGGTCCCGCTGGTCCGAAAGACCACCTCCACTTCCTCCGGGGGACCGGATACGAGTCTCAGGGCCTTGAACGCCCGGGTCGGCACCGCCGGCACCTCCGTCCAACGAGAGACCGTGTCCGGCTCGATCCCCCTTCTCCGGCAGAATCCTGCGTAGACCTCGTTCTCCCGGAACTGGTAGCGGAAGACCTGCAGAGCCAGGTCGTCGAAGGCCGCGTCGTCCAGGGGCTCCGTCGTCCCGCGCCGGAAGACCTGCACGAGGTCGTCCGAGAGGGATCGAAAGGCCGGGCTCACCATGGGCCCGGCCTCATCGGGCGCTCGCGTCCGCCCGTACGTCCCATCGACCCCGC
>JBKHJU010000239.1:0-4386 GCA_046537985.1 Longimicrobiales bacterium | reverse complement strand
CACTGCGACGGGTCGATCCGCAGGTGAAACCCCTCCTCGCCAGATCCCGAAAGCCCATCCCGGGTCCCGTGACCAGACCCCTCCTCGACCTCGTGACCACGCCCGTCCCAGGTCCCATGGCCCCGCTCGCCCACGGATCCGTGGCTGACCAGGATATTCCAACGAGCACGCGGGTCCGGACGCACCTCGGGGAAGGGCCGACGGAGCACGGAGCGATGCGGGAGGAGATAGACGTGGGTCCGCCCGCCCATGATCCGGACGGATCGCGGCGTGCCCGTAGCTGCCTCGACATCGGAGAAGGTATCCAGTGCCGCGAGAGCGCCGGGGTCTCCCCAGCTCCTCGGCGTATCCCGCGCTCCCGCCACCATGAGGACCGGTGTCGACGGAATCGCGGATCGCAGGTTTTCGAGCCCCCGCGCCAGAGTGACCAGGGCTCCAGCCGTCGGTTCCGGTCGGTCGAAGACGTCCCCGGCGACGACGATTGCGTCCGGCTCGATCTTCACGATCTCGGCCACGGCTCTCTGGAAGGCTCGAGCCACGTCCCGCTCCCGAGCATTTCCGCCGCTGTCGGTGGACTCGTAGGCCTGATAGCCCAGATGGAGGTCGGACAGATGTGCGAGGATCATTCCTTTCTGCCGTCCGGGTCGCACGTCACCAGCCCGCCGCCTCCGTCTCCGGTGGATCGAACGATGTCGTCCCAGGGCTCGTCAGCCCAGGACCAGGTTCCGGCCTCGGGACGGAAGAGGGCGACCGGTCTCCCGCACCGGTCGGAAAACCAGCTCAGGGTTCGGTGAATCCCCTCCTCCTCCTCGACTCCGACGCCTCCGACGAGGGCGATCCCGTCGTCGCCACGGACGGCCAGGGCTCGATCGAGGAGGGAGACGTCCGGCGCTTGAAAGGGACCCTCCCGGGGAAGGAGGCGAAGATTGACCACCACGATCCCGTAGCCGTCCGCCCCCCCCTCCCCCTCCACCTCGTGCCACGCCCGTCGGATGGACGTCTCCGATCTCCGCACGGCGTCGACCCCATTCTTCCCGGGCATTGCCATGGGACCACGAGGTTCCAGTGCGACGACCCTGGAGTATCCCCGGCTCTCGAGGGTAGCGAGGAGCGCTCCGGTCCCGACCCCCACCACGAGGATCGAAGGATCTTCTTCGTCCCCACGCCGGGCCCGCCCGTCGATCATCCCGAGAACGTGGCGTTGCCAGGGAAGACACACCCGCATCTCGTCCCTTTCCTCATCTCCACTCCCGGCCGAGCTCCGGGCCACGGCCGCGGCGTCGGCCACGAGCCCCCCGATCCGGAGCACCACCACGTCGGCCGGGGGCGTGATTCGCACCCGTCGCTCCCAACGTATCTTTCCCTCCCCGTTCGACCCGGCTCGACGCGCCGGTAATCCCCGTCGACCCGAGCCCTGGAGAGGAAGGACTCGGATCCGTCGGTCCATGATCCATCCGTGGAGCAGGGCTGCCGCGGAGACCGCGACCACGCAGAAGAGGTAGACGGACGCCGGCTGGAGGGAAGGGACCCCGTAGAGGCCCGTAAGGAGCAGCCCGAGGGCGGCCCCGAAGGAAGCCGGTGCGGCGATGGAGGTTTCCCGGTCGTCCCCCGACGACGAGAGGACACCCAGCACCACCCCCACGGAGAAGAGGGGGAGCGCGGCGAGAAGTCCCAGGCCCACGCCCTGAACGAGTGGCGCGATAGCCGAGCCGGGGCTCATCCCCCAGGCGCCGGCGAAGATGGCGGCGGCGGCGAAGGAGAGGATCGAGACCAGCCACCGGCGGCGAAGCCCGTCCACGTCGATCGGCCGGACGCTCCGGGACGTGAGAAACCCGAGTCCCAGGGCGGACAGCTCCGTCACCAGGATCACCGTCAGGGCTCGCAGGAAGCCCTCTGTCGAATAGAGGAGCAAGCCCGTCGCCATCTCGCCGGCGGCAGCTCCGGCCAGGCCGACCAGGAACGGCGGAACCCAGGTCACCCGTTGGCTCAGCCACGACGCGTTCGTCGATCCCGGCCCGACAGACCGTCCCACGGTTCCCGCCCTCCCTTCCGCTTTGCTTTCCACCTCCGCCAGGGGTAGCTTTCCATCCCCCCGGAGCGCGTTCTCAGCCCGATTCGACGACCGCCCGTCCGGGGCTCCGGCCGGGTCGCACCCCGGAACCTGGCACCGCTTCCCGAACTCCCGAAGAAGAGTGTTGCTGGCGCGACTTCGCCGACTGGTGATTCCGGTGATCTTAACCGGGCTCATGGCATGCGACAACGTGACCTGGGAAGGTGTCGAGCTCCGTCTCGAAGCCCCTCCGGCTACGGATACCGCCGCCGAAGTCGTGACCGACACCGTCCCCGAAGCCGAACAGGATCTCCCGCCCCTCGACCTCGATCCCGGTCTCTTCCTGGTGGACCGACGAGGAGCCCCTCTCGGGACGGAGGGCGGTGGAGGGGAAAGCGGAGCTCGAGCCCGAATGATGCCCGTGGCGCTCCTGGACTCCGAGGGCCTGGAAGCCTTTCCCTCCCCGGACCAGGTCGAGCGCCTTGGGGAACGTTTCATCCGGGAGCGGATGTCGCCGGATCGCCGTTTCGTGCTGTACGCCCGGGGTGCGCGGGTCGGCTCCTTCTTTCCCGATTCGGCGGGCTCCGTCCCGGCCTTCGGCGCGGAGAGCCCGGCGGGTGCCGGCGAAGCCACGGGAGGCCCGCTCTGCACGCCGCGCCCGGTCGTGACGGGCTGGGTCGAGATTCTTCCCGATGCAGCCGACGAGGACCGCCTCGTGGCACTTCCCGAGGAATCCGCCGTCGTGCTGGAGCACGGTGGCTACCAGGCCCGCTCCAGCACTCAGGACCAGCGGGTGGCCGCCCTGAATCTGGCTTCGGCCCTCTACGTGACCCGGGAGATCGTCTGGCCCCCGTCCGTGGTGGAGGCTCGCGCCGACGTGCAGGTCTTCCAGCTACCGGGGTCGGCGGAGGAGCACATCGCTGCCACCTTCCTCTATGGGGACTCCCTCGCGGTGGGTCCGGCTCCACCCAACGCGTACTCCCTCTTCTTCATCGGTCGACCCCCGACCGGCACCGGCCGTTACCAGGAGACCTACGTCCGCTACCGGGAAGCGGGGCCCGACGGGAAGAGCGTACCTCGATGGATCAATCACGTCGACTGGGACGGAGACGGGCGGGAGAACGTGCTCCTGGAAGTCTTCGGAGAGACGGGCCGCTCCTTCGCCGCCCTGAGTCGGACCGACGGCGGGTGGGAGCAGGTCTTCGAAGAGGAGTGCCCGACCCCGACGGCCCCCGTGGCTCTTCGGACGGCACCCCCCGTGGCGGGGATCGACGACGCGGACAGGTAGTGGGATCGCTCCGACTCCTGGTAGGTCTCGCGCTGGCCTTGATACCTCCCGTCGCGGCCTGCGGGACCGACGATTCGGCCGGCGAGGAGGACGCCTCGGAGCCCGCAGCCGTGACGATCCGGATCCAGGACGACGCCGGGCGCGAGGTGCTTCTCCCCGACCCACCGGAACGCATCGTCTCTCTCGTCCCTTCGGCCACCGAGACTCTCCTGGCTCTGGGCGCCGGTGACAGGCTGGTGGCCCGCACCGACCACGATACCCTTCCCCGGCTTCGGTCCCTTCCCTCGGTGGGTGGAGGCCTCCACCCGAATCTCGAGCGCCTCGTGGCCCTGGATCCGGACCTCGTCGTGCGCTTCGCCGGTCCGTCGGACCGGAGCACTCCGACCCGACTCACGGAGCTGGGAATTCCGCACCTGGCCGTCCGGCCGGACGGGATCGAGGATGTGCGCCGGATCGTCGGGATGATGGGGGAGGTGGCCGGCGCCCCGGATCGGGCCGCCTCCCTCGCGGCGGAGATGGACTCGACCCTCTCCCGCGTGGCGGGGCGGGTCGCTTCCCGGCCTCTTCGCCAGGTGGCGTTCGTCGTCGGCGGATCTCCCCCGTGGGTCGCCGGCCCCGGGACCTTCGTGGACGAGCTCATCCGCCTCGCGGGGGGTCGTAACGCCTTCTCGGATCTGGGAGAACTCTACGGGCCGGTGAGCCGGGAAGCCTTCGTGGCCCGGGAGATCGACGTGGTCGTCACCGCCCAGAGGGGTGACCTCGACTTCGTTCCGTCCGACATCCCGGTGCGGCGCATCCCCCCCGGCATGGAAACCCCGGACCTCGATCTGGGGGAGTCGGCCCGGACCCTGGCTCGCATCCTTCATCCGGACGCCTTTCCCCCGGACACGGCCGGGTGAGGAAGTCTCTCCTGGCCGGGATCCTCGTCGCGGCCCTGTTCGCCTCCCTCCTCCTCGGCGTCCGCTTCGGAGCCGTCCCTCTGACCACGTCGGAAGCCCTGGCCGCCCTTACGGGCGGCGGGACCGACGCCGAGCGGACCATCGTGCTC
>JBKHJU010000238.1:0-4387 GCA_046537985.1 Longimicrobiales bacterium | reverse complement strand
GATCACCCCGTCCAGCAGGGGTTCCCGGGGCACGAAGCGGAAGCTCGAGGGTCCGGTGGGCTCCAGCACCCCCTCCACCTGCACGTATTCCTCGCTGGGCACCAAACCTGTCTGGTCGTCCGGAAGGCGGACCTCGAGACGGAAGCTCTCGTGGTCGAGGCTCGAGGGATCCAGCGCCGCGGCCAGGCTCACCCGGACCTCCGCCTCCTCGACATCCACGTTCACCTCGTCCGGAGCAGGGGTGACGTCCTCCACCGCCAGCCGCTCGGCGGGAAAGCAGACGCCCTCCCCTCGGGAGACCGGGAACCCGAAGATCGTCGCCGTCGTCGCCACGAACGGCCCGGAAAGACCCGCCGCCCCACCGCTTCCCTGGGCGTTCACGTCGAGTCGACCCTCCACGCGGTCCGGCGTGGTGCGGGTGAGGGTGACGCTCCCGGAGCTCGCCTGGTACCGCGGAAGGTTCCCGCTGCAGTCCACGCCGGGTCGGTCGCACATCAAAATCACCTGGATCCGGGCCGTGCCCGGCACGTTGTTCTCGTCGGCGATCGGTACGGTGGCGGGCTCCACCGGGGCGGGCAGCGTGGACGCCAGGATGAAGTGCTCCCCCTGGTCCGCGTCACCCTGGATCACGAGTTGACACGTGTTGGGAGGAAGCGCCCCTCGTGCCTGCTCCGGCGTAAGGACCGTGACGCCGGGCTGGTTCTCGTACCCCCCCGTCATCTGCCCCCTCACGATCCCCGAAAAGGTGAACTCGAAGGTACGCTCGACCGGCACCAGCATCGTCTCGCTGGCGCTCCCCCCGTCACCATCCTCCACCATGAGGGTCACCGTGTGGAGGCCGGGCTCGGCAAACGAGTGGCTCGGGCTGTGCAGGTCCGGTCCCTCGGCGCTCCCGCCGTCGCCGAAGTCCCACCGGTACACGAGAACGTCCTCCGCCCCCGGGTCCCGCGCCACGGCTTGGAAGTCCACCGGCTCGTCTCGTCGAGCCTCCGGTGAAGCCGCGAGCGCTTCGATGACGGGAGCGGCGTTTTCCACCGTCACTCTCACCGATCCCTCAGCCTCCGCTTCGCCCTCCGAGGCGACCACGGTCACCGTAAACGTCCCGTCGTCGCGGAACCGGTGGGACAGGGATGCGAGATCAGCGCCCGTGACCGCCTCCGATCCGTCTCCCGGGTCCCAGGTATAGGTGAGATCCCTGCCGCCGCCGTCGACCACCGCCTCCAGCGACACCGCTTCGCCCTCTTCGGGCGTGGTGGGAGAGACCCGAATCTCCACTACGGAGAGGGCAGGGATCTGGCCCGTAGCGGGTGCGGTGCAGAGAAGCGAGCAGCAGGACAGCGGCAGGAGGACGCAGAGAAGCCTGGATCGCCGCGAAAAAAAACGTGTCATGGGCCGGGGGATTGGGACCGGAGGGCCGGCCGGGAGGTCCCGGGCCCGCCATCCGTCGGTTTCGTCAACCTGAGCCGTCAGAGGTGCCAACGCCAGCGAAAGCGCAATCACGCTCTCATCCCCGTCATCCCGCCTGGCCTTTGCCCACAACGAGATGGAGGCGTTCCGCTCGCCCCTTGCACGGGAAGGGTAAACAAGAAAGATTGGTCTACGCACAGAATACTTTGCCATCTTTCGGATCAGGTGAGCGCCCATGCGCACGCCGAACGCTCCCGTGAGCTACCTTCGGCACCCCACCAGCACCCTCCTGGCCACCCCCGGCTCGGTGCGGGTCCTTCGGGAGCTCCTGGAGGCCGACACCCCCCTCGCGGTGCGCGTCCTCGCCGAGCGGACCGGCTTGAGTGCCCAGGCCGTTCGGAACACCCTGGCAGCTCTCGGTACCGGCGGCATGGTGGAAGAGTTGGGGGAGGGCCGGAGTCGGCTCTACCGCGCCGACGTGAGCCATCCGCTGTACCTTCCCCTGGGCTCCCTCTTCCGGGCCGAGGCGGAACGGTTCGAGACGATCGTCGACGGGCTGGCCGATGCCGTCCGAAATCTCACGCCGGCTCCTCTGGGGGCCTGGATCTACGGGAGCGTAGCGCGGGGCGAGGACAGCCCCGAGGAGGACCTGGAGCTCGCTCTGGTCTCGGCCGACGAAGACGTGGAAACACCGGTGACACGGCTGCGGGAGATGATCGGTCCCCTGCAGGACGTGCAGCGGATCTGGGTCTCCATCGTGGGTCTGTCGCCGTCGGACGTGCGTCGCCTCGCCGGAACCGATCGATGGTGGAGGAGCGCGACCGCCCCCCATCTACGGCTGTTCGGAAAGAGCCCCTTGGAGGTGGCCGACGAGCTCCAGAGACCTCCGAGACCTCGCGGGCTGTTTCGCGGATGACACCCTTCGTTCGCTGGTGTCCTGGCACCACCAGGGCGCCGGCGGGCGCATGTCCCTGACCGAGGCGTAGGATCGCGGTCCGTACCGTCGGCGCACCCGCCACCCCGGACGACGCATCCTCCTTCGTAGGAGTCCGCTTACCCGTTCAGAAGAAGAACCCCCTGCGGCGTTCCTCCAGCCTGGGGTTCACCACGTTGTTGAAGATGGACCCGAAGGTGTAGCTGATGCCCAAGTTCAGCTCGTACCGGTAGTCGGTGCCGAGCTGCCGCCGCCGAAGCAGGACGTCCTCGTCCGGGATGTCCTCCCGGGGCAGGAAAATCTGGTTCTTGATCCGGGAGATCTCCCCGCGGATGTTCAGGCTGAGCCCCCGGGTCAGCCGCAGCTCCAGGTTCGAATCGAAGTCGATGCGGTGCTGGCTGGGGTCGTTCAGGAACATCTCGGCCTCCAGGGCGCCTCCCAGCTCGCCCCACGGCTGGGTGTAGTCCGCGCGAAACTCGAGGCTCTGCTCGCCCCGGACCTCGGAGAGCCGGTCGAACAGGGTGATCTCTTCGTAGTCGAACGAGGCGATCCCGATCCGGTACTGAAGGGTGATCTGGCGCCGGGTGGACTCCTGGTAGGGATAGATGCTGTATTCCACCGCGGGGCCCGCCCTGAGGGTCAGATCCTGGTTGTCCCGCGTGCTGGTGCGGGCCGAGGCCTCGCCTCCCATGGACCAGTGGGGCCCCAGGCTCCAGACCACCAGCGCCTCGGAGGAGTAGCTCCGTCTCCTGCTCACCTCGGTCCGGTCGCTCAGCTCGAAGCGATCCTCGCTCCAGTCCACCCTGGTATCGAGCTCCACCTTGAGATCCTCCGTGACCCGACTCGCCTCTGCGGATCCGTCGAGCGACAGCTCGCGCTGACGTTCCTCTCCCTGCACGGAGCCACCCACGCGGAGTTCGAACACCCAGAAGTTCCAGGGGTCGTCCTCGGGGCTCAGCGTCGGTCCCTCCTCCTCGGGACGCTCGTAGGCGATGGAGATCCTCTCGGCCAGCGGCGTGCCCACCACGTACGGCATGAGCCCGAGCTGAAAGGTGCGCACCTGCCCGCCCCGGACCTCGTCCTGGGTGTCTCCCTGGCGTGACCGCCATACGAGGGTATCCTCCCGGCTCTCGAACTCACCGAGCCCGATGAAGGCGAAGGTGTACTCCGTGCCGCCACCTCCGGTGCCCCGGGTGGTCACCAGCACGTGGAGCTGGGCGTCCTGGCGGTCCCGCACGTAGCTGACGTAGGGGACCTCGCGCCGGAAGTGGTCGAAGTTGCAGCGCTGGCAGTCCAGGAAAACCCGAAGCGCAGCGGGCTCGGTCTCGGCGGGCGGCTCCTCGGGCTCCTGGCCGGCCGCGGGGCCCGCCAGCGCGGAAAGGAGAAGAAGGCACACGGTCGTCAGCGAGCCGCGGGTCATGGACGGGGATCTCCTGCCGGCAGGGTTGGAACCAAGGGCGATCGGTACAGGCGACGGCGAGCGCGAGGGATTCGAAGATGCGGGAGGCGCCCGGCGAGCCGGATTCACGGAAGGCCCCCCGGAACGACGGCCCCTACGTGCCGCAATCGTCCACGTGAAATGTAGGGTTCAGGGACGGGCCGTGGGGCCAGGGCGGGTACGGCCTGGGTCTGATCTACGTAAACCGGAGGTAAGGACGGGCGGCGGGCGCGGCCCCCGGGCGCCGGCCAGGGTCCGTCAGCGCTTCAGCCGGTATCCCGCCTTCCTCACGGTGAGAATGTGCTCGGGGCGGGAGGGATCGTCCTCGAGCTTGCGCCGCAGCTCGGCCACGTGGCTGTCCACGGTGCGGGTCTCCACGTCCGTGTTCGCATACTCCCATACTTCCGCCAGAAGCTCCGCGCGGCTGGCCACGGCCCCATCCCGCTCCAGGAGAGCCAGAAGGAGCTTGAACTCCTTCGGGGCGAGGTTCACCGGTTCACCGCTCTTCAGCACCGTGCGCGCGGCAGCATCCACCTCCACGTCTCCGAACCGGCGAACACGGCCCTGGTGCTCGCCATTTCCGTCCGGGCCTCCCCTGCGCAGGAGGG
>JBKHJU010000237.1:0-4397 GCA_046537985.1 Longimicrobiales bacterium | reverse complement strand
GGGCCACCTCGTCCATGAAGCGGACGCATCGGGTGCAGTTGGGGCAGACGGACGGGGTACGGTCCAGATCCCAGGCCCTCGCCTTGTGGAGGAAGTCCTTGGAGACCAGGGCCCCCACGGGACAGATGTCCACGATGTTTCCAGCGTAGGGGGAGTCGGCCACGCCCTCGTCGAAGAAGGTGTCGATCACGGACCGGTTGCCCCGCTCCACGACGGTCAGGAGGGGATCCTGGGCCACCTCGTCCATGAAGCGGACGCATCGGGTGCACATGACGCAGCGATCGCCGTAGAAGAGGATGTCGCCCCCGAAGTCGTCCCGCCCGAAGACCCGCTTCGGATCCCGGCTCCGGCCGTGCTTCCGTCCCTCGGCGTGGACGTAGTCCTGGAGCTTGCACTCCCCGGACTGGTCGCAGATGGGACAGTCCAGGGGATGGTTCTTGAGGTAGAACTCCAGGACCCCTTCCCGCATGGAGAGGGCGTCCTCGCTCTGGGTCCGGACCACCTGATCGTCCTGCGCCTGGCTGACGCACGCCGGCTGCAGCTTGTTCGCGCCCTCCACCTCCACCAGGCACATCCGGCACATGGCCGGCGCCGTGGGGATCCCCGGGTGGTAGCAGTAGTGGGGGACCTTCACCCCGATGGTCTCGGCGGCGTGAAGGAGAGTGGTCCCCTTGGGAACCGTGACCTCCTGGCCGTCGACGGTCAGGGTGACCGTCTCGCCGGAAAAGGCATTGCCGTTGCTCATTCCCGGCGGCCCCCCTTCGTCACGCCGCTCGCGCCCGATCCGTCGAGACACGTTCCGCGCCCGCTCATGCCACCCCGATCCTCTCGCCCCGTCGGATCAGGGCCAGGTAGTCGTCCTTGAACTTCTCGATGCTGGAGCGGACGGGAACAGCGCACGAGTCCGACAGGACGCAGATCGTGGTGCCGGTCATCTCGTCTCCCAGGCTCAGCAGGGTCTCGAGGTCTTCCTCGGTCCCCCGTCCTTCCTCGATCCGGCGCATGATCTGCTCGACCCAGGACGTCCCCTCCCGACACGGCGTACACTGGCCGCACGACTCGTGGGCGAAGAACTGCACGAGGCGACGCGCCTGCTTGACGATGTCGGTGGTCTCGTCCATGACGATGACCGAAGCGCATCCCAGCATGGATCCGCACGCCTGGACCCCTTCGTAATCCAGGCGGCACTCCCTGCAGTCGTCCGCCGTCATGAAGGGGACCGAGGCCCCTCCGGGAATCACCGCCTTGAGGGCGTTTCCGTTCCGGATCCCTCCGCAGACGTCCTCGATCAGCTCCATCATGGGAAAGCCCAGGGGAAGCTCGTAGTTGCCGGGCTTGTTCACGTGCCCGCTGACGCAGAAGAGCTTGGTTCCCGGGCTCTTCTCGGTGCCCCACTGGCGATACCAGTCGCCCCCGTTGGCCACGATCCGGGGCACGGAGCAGAGGGTCTCCACGTTGTTGATGGTGGTGGGCATCCCGAAGACGCCCTTGGCGGCGGGGAACGGAGGCTTCACCCGGGGCTGGCCCCGCTTCCCCTCCAGCGATTCCATCAGCCCCGTCTCCTCCCCGCAGATGTAGGCGCCGGCCCCCACGTGGAGGGTGATGTCGATGTCCACGCCCGATCCCAGGATGTCCTCTCCGGCCAATCCGGCTTCGTACGCTTCCTCCACGGCCCGTGCCAGGACCTGGGTCGTCTCGAAGAACTCTCCCCGAAGGTAGATGTAGCAGTGCTCGGCCCGGATGGCGTAGGACCCGATCAGGCACCCCTCGACCAGCTGATGCGGCGTCCACCGCATGAGCTCCCGGTCCTTGAAGGTGCCGGGCTCGGACTCGTCGGCGTTGCAGAGCAGGTAGTGGGGCTTTCCGTCGTCCTCGGGCATGAAGCTCCACTTCACCCCGGTGGGGAATCCGGCCCCTCCCCTTCCCCGGAGCCCCGAGTCCTTCACGGTCGAAGTCACTTCGTCGGGGCTCATCTCCAGGGCCTTCTCGAGAGCGGCGTAGCCGTCGGCGTTCTCCCGCCACCACTCGAGCCGGCGAGCCTCGGGCTTGCCGAAGTGCTCGCTCATGAGCCGGACCTCGCTGTCGTGCCGATACGGATAGGCCATCAGGCGTCCTCCCCGCTCCCACTCCGCTCCCGGAGACGGCCCAGGATGGCCGGCACGTCGTCCGCGGTCACGTTCTCGTAGTAGCGGGAGTTGATCTGAACGCAGGTGGGGAAGCCGCAGCCCGCCAGGCACTCCACCTCGATGGTGGTGAAGAGGCCGTCCTCGGAGGTCTCACCCACCTCGGTGGCCGTCTCCTCGAGGAAGGCGGCGAGCACGTCGTCGGCCCCGCAGAGATTGCAGCTCACGTTGGTGCAGACCTGGACCAGGTATCGGCCCACGGGCGCCCGGTTGTACATGGTATAGAAGGTGGTCACGCCCCGGACGAAAGCCGGGGACAGCCCCAGGAGCTCGGCCACCCGGTCCATGGTCTCCGGGGAGACGTGTCCACGGACCTCCTCGGCCAGCCCCACGGTCGGTAGAAGGGCCGCCTGCTTGTTCGGATACCGGCTCAGGATCTTCTCGAAGCGCTCCTGATAGGGCCCCTCGAAGAGGGGCGCGCCCGGATCCTTCTCGGCCCGCATGTACGGATAGGTCGAGGCCGTCGAGGGGTGTCCCCCCTCCGGTGGCCTCACACCGACGTACTCGTCGCCCCGGACCTCGGCCTCCGTGAGGTCGAACTCGCCGGTGTTGCCGGCCCACCCGGGGTTGTGGAAGGGGGGGGTCTCTCCGGCGGTCGCGTCTCGCGTGTCGCTGGGGCTCATGCGCCGATCCTCGCCGTACGCCTCGTCGGACGATCCCGCGTCATCGATCGATCTCCCCGAGGACGATGTCCAGGCTCGCGTTGATCATGATCAGGTCCGAGACCAGGTGTCCCTCGGTCAGCTCGGGGAGGACCGAGAGATTCACGAAGGAGGGCGGGCGGATCCGCCAGCGCACCGGCTTCACTCCTCCGTCGCTCACCAGGTACATGCCCAGCTCACCCTTCGAGCCCTCCACGGCGTAGTAGGTATCACCCGGAGGGGCCTCGATCCCGTCCATGATCACCTTGAAGTGGTGGATCATGGATTCCATGTCGTTCATGCAGTCCGTCTTCCGGGGGAGGGAGATCCGGGGGTCCTGCACGTCGACGGGTCCGCCCGGGAGCCGGTCCAGGGCCTGATGGAGGATCCGGGCGCTCTGGCGCATCTCCTCCATGCGGACCAGGTAGCGGTCGTAGCAGTCCCCGTGCTCTCCCACGGGCACCTCGAAGTCGTACGTCTCGTAGTCGTAGTACGGCCGGTCCTTCCGCAGGTCGTACGGCACCCCGCTGGCCCTCAGGTTGGGCCCCGTGAACCCGGCGTTTATGGCGTCCTCGCCGGAGATGACGCCGATGTCCTGGGTCCGCCCCAGGTGGATGCCCTGGGTGGTGAGCAGGGTCTCGATCTCGTCCAGGACCGGGATGAGGCCGTCGGCGAACTCCCGGACCCCCTCCGTCCAACCCTCGGGGACGTCGGCCATCATCCCCCCGATCCGGGTCGCCGACGTCGTGATCCGGGCCCCGGTGAAGGCCTCGTGGAGGGTGTAGACCTTCTCGCGCTGATGGAAGGCGTAGAGAAATGGAGTGAAGGCTCCCACGTCGATGGCCGTGGTGCCCAGCCAGAGGAGGTGGCTGAAGATCCGGTCCAGCTCCATGCAGACGACTCGCAGAACCTTGCACCGCTCCGTGACCTGGATGCCCATGAGGTCCTCCACCGCCATGGCGAAGGCGCAGTTGTAGATCAGGGGCGCCAGGTAGTCCATCCGGTCGGTCAGGGGAATGATCTGATTCCATCCCCGGTACTCTCCGAGCTTCTCGAAGGAGGAGTGGAGGTAGCCGATGTGCGGGGTGCACTTCACCACCGTCTCTCCCTCCAGCTCGCACACCAGGCGAAGGACGCCGTGGGTGGCCGGGTGCTGGGGGCCGATGTTGATGAGCATCCGTTCGTCCTCGAGGCTGGGCTCCTCGAGCTCCACCGGCTGGAGGGGCCCCCAGGCCGGGGTCCCGTCCATGCCCAGCTCCGGGGATCGGCCCACGCTGTACTCGACGGTTCGCTTCGCCATGGTCTCGGGCCTCCTCAACCTTCCCGCTCCGAGTCGTCGTCCCCGGACTCTCCGGGCACGGGCTCCTCGGCGCCGGACTCACCGGACCCAGACTCGGCCGCTCCGGACTCCTGATAGCCCGAGAGCTCCGGTCGTCCCCGGGGGGCTCCCCGGGCCTGCTCCGGCTTTCCGCCCGCTTCCAGCTCCGCGGGCACGTAATGATCCCGGGGGTCCTGGCTCAGGGCCCGGCGGGTCTGCTCGGCCCGGGAAAAGCGCCCGCGGAGGGGGAAATCC
>JBKHJU010000236.1:0-4399 GCA_046537985.1 Longimicrobiales bacterium | reverse complement strand
GTTCGGCAGCGAGGGGGTGTGCGCCGAGTAACGGGATCCGGAGGTGAAGCTCGGGCCCCACGTGGCCGCCCTGGGACTGGCGTTCTACACGGGTGACATGTTCCCCGAAGAGTACCGGAACCAGCTCTTCATCGCCGAGCACGGCTCGTGGAACCGCAGCAATCCCCTGGGCTACCGGCTGGCCGTGGCGTGGATCCAGGAGGATCACTCTTCGGGCCAGCAGGTTTTCGCCGACGGGTGGCTCGACGGGGACGAGGAGTGGGGACGTCCGGCCGACATCCTGCAGCTCCCCGACGGATCGCTCCTCGTATCGGATGACCGGCAGAGCGCCATCTACCGGATCACCTACGAAGCGCCGTGACCCGGCAGGGGGACGCCGGGTCGGCAGGAGAGAGCCCGGAAGGCGGGTCGGCGGTGCCCGGTCGAGCGGACGGCACCGGGTCGGGCAGCCGCGACGGCCCGGGCGGAGGGCGTGAAGCCGTCCCCTGGTGGACTCGCTTCCTCATCGTCGGAGCCGCCCTCTCCGCCGTCCTCCTGACCTTCGGCCCCCTGTCCCATCGCTTCGGGCTCCTGGAGCTCGGCCCGTCCTTCCTGGTCGTGGTCTCGGCCGTCGCGGTCGCCGCCGTGGCCTTTCTGGGTTCGATGACGATGGCCGTCTACGCCCACACCAAGGACCTGAGCCGGGCTCGGAATCTTTCCATGGTGGCTCTGGTCATCTCCCTCGCCCCCATCGCGGTAATCGCCCCCCAGGTGATCCAGGGGGCCTCGGTTCCGGCGATCCACGACATCACCACCGATACCGAAGACCCTCCTCGTTTCGACGCCATCGTGGAGATTCGAGGAGACGCGCCCAATCCCCTCTCCTACGGCGCCGGGATGGAGTCCCCCGAGGAGCTGGCCCGACTACAGGAGGAGGCCTATCCGGAGATCGAGTCTCTTCGCACGGAGCTCGAGGCGGAGGAGGCCGTCGCCCGGGCGGTGGAGGTGCTGCAGGCCCAGGGCCACGAGGTGGTGAACCGGGAGATCGAGAGCGGCGTCGGGATCGTGGAGGCGGTGGCCACCACCTTCTGGTTCGGCTTCCGGGACGACGTGGTGGTGAGGGTGCGCCCCGCCGACGGAGGGTCCGTGGTGGACGTGCGATCGGTCTCCCGGGTGGGACAGAGTGACCTGGGGAAGAACGCGGAGCGCATTCGGGAGTTCCTGGAAACGTTCTGACCGGACGGGCCGGTGCGGGGACGGCCGGCTCGCCGCTCCGGTATCCCAGATCCGCATCCTACCCGAAGAGCTGCAATCGCACCTCCAGGACGACCGGGCCCACGGAAGGATCCACCAGAGCTCGAGAGCCTGTCTCACAACCAGCCTGAGGCGGGCAACGCCGCGGCCCCCACCACCCTCAGCAGCACCCCGCCGGCCCGCAGGCGTCCCCCTCTGCTTCCACGGTCAGGTCGTAGTCCTCTCCCTTTGTCTCCTTCGGGTGGCGGATCCGGGTCCCGGCGCAATCGAAGGGCTCGGCGTCTTCAAGGGGGACCTCCTCCAGGGGATCCACGAACACGAAGGAGTCCCGGTACGGCTCGCTGCGATAGATGTTGTAGGTCTTGTCGCAGACCGCGTAGCGCCGGCCCCGCCGCATGCGGTGCCCGTCGTCGTCCAGGACCTCCCGGAACGGGCCCTTGTAGATAACGGCCTGGTTCCGCTCCCAGCAGGGTCCCTCCTTTCCCTTGAAGGCCTCCACGGTCACCGACCGGAACTCGATTCCCTCGACCGTCCGCCACGGCGCCTCCTGCCGCTCCAGGAGCCGCACGCCGTAAAACCCGGCCCGTTCGAAGGCCTCAAGGAAGCCGCTCTCGGTTAGGGCGCCGGAGACGCAGCCGCTCCAGAGATCCGGGTCCCGTCGCAGGTGCTCCGGGACCGGCTCGTCACTCACGATGTCCGAGATCACCGCACGCCCGCCCCTTCGGAGGACCCGGTGGATCTCGTCGAAGAGCACCTTCTTTTCACCGTGCTCCACCAGATTGAGCACGCAGTTGGAGATCACCACGTCCACCTCACCCTCCTCGATGAGGGGGCTGGACCCACGGAGCTCGTCGGCCAGGACCTGGGCTTCCATGAAGCCGTCCGCTCCCGCGAACTCCGCTCCGGCGAGCTCGCGATCGAAGAGGTCCAGGTCGAGCCTCAGGTCCTGGATCCGGCCCCGACGGAACTCGACGTTGGCGTACCCCAGCCGCTCCGCCACGAGCGGGGCGTTCCGGCGCGACAGCTCGAGCATCTCGGGAGTCATGTCCACGCCGATCACCCTTCCCGATGGCCCGACCACCTGGGCGGCGATGAAGCAGATCTTTCCCCCTCCGCTCCCCAGGTCCAGGACCGTCTCTCCGGCAGCCAGCCAGCGGCTCGGATCCCCGCAGCCGTAGTCCCGTTCGAGCACCTCCTCCGGAATCACCTTCAGGTACCGCGGATCGTAGTCGACCGGACAGCAGAGGTCCGCTTCAGCCGCCCGAGCTCCCTCCGCGTACCGGTCGCGTACCGCCCGCTCCACTGCTTTTTCGACGAGTTCCGTCATGGTCTCTCCCTGTTCGCTTCCTGTGTCCGACTCCACCCTTCGCATTCAGATGAGGACCTGGCCGGTCCCGTACACCAGGGCACCCAGGAGTGCCGCGCAGGGGAGCGTGACCACCCACGAGAGAACGATGTCGCGGGCGACACGGGTGTCCGTCTCCCCGCCGAGGAGGCCGATCCCGAAGATGGATCCCACGGAGACGTGGGTCGTGGACACGGCAAGGCCGATCCCGCTCGCCCCGATGACCAGGGCCGCGGTCGTCAGATTCGCGGTGAACCCCTGTCCCGGATTCATCCTCGTGATCCGGTGTCCCATGGTGTGGCCCACCTTCCGGGCACTCAGAAGGGCTCCGACGGCGATGAGGACGGCCAGCACGGCGGTTCCGACACGGACGTCGACCATCTCGAGGACGACCAGAAGGGCGGCGATCTTCGGTGTGTCGCTCACCCCCCTGGCGAAGCTGACCAGACCCGAGCTCAGGAAGTGGGCCGCGTCCAACGCGCGTCCGGCGCCGACTCCCAGGAAGTGTCCCCGGTAGCGCCCCTGGCACGAATCGCGGGATCCCACCGAAAGCTCCGGTGCGGACGCCCGAAAGCTGAGGACGCCCGTCCCGTCCTCAGCTACCTTCCCTCCGTCGAGGACCGCCGCCGAATCCCCGACACAGACCCAGTCGCCCTCCTCGACTCCGAGCCCGATTCGAGCCCGATGCGCCACGGCGTAGAGGCCCGCGGCAAGGATCATGGCCATGAGCGGGCTGGCCAGGAGCGGCAAGAAGAAGACCCAACCGAGGACGCTGGCGTCGAACGTGCTCCCCGCGGCGAGAATTCCCGCCCCCGCCAGACCTCCCACCAGGCTGTGCGTGGTGGAGACCGGAAGGCCGAGCACGGTAGCCAGCATGACGGTGCCACCTGCCCCAGCGCCCACCGCCAGCACGAAGAGCTCTCCGGCGGCCACGGGTTCGGGGACGAGTCCCCGGCCCGAGAAGACGTCCACGAGGGCCTGGGCGAGCACGAGAGAGGCCATCGATCCCAAGAAGGTGGTGATCGTAGCCCAATGGATGGCGGTGCGGTAATCCGACGTCTCGCTGCCGAAGAGGGTGGCGACGCCGTTTGGATTGTCGTTGGCGCCGTTGGAGTATGCCAGGAGGCAGACAGCGGCAATGAGAAGGAGCGGTAGCACCCCGGCGTTCTCCCTTCAGCTTGCGTGGCTCTTCTTCGATGTCCGGTTGAATCCCTCGACCGCTACCCGAATAAGAGCTGCCGATGGACGGAGGTTCCCGAGCGGACAGGACAGGACCTGAACCTGCGAGGGCTTCCGGCCATCGACGTCCGCCCCCTTGCACCTGTACCCGGGTACAGCCCTTACAATGTGTACATGAGTACAGCAGAACGCCTCTCGACCGGGCAGCTCGCCGAGGCAGCGGACGTCGGCGTCCAGACCGTTCGGTACTACGAGCGGCGGGGTCTTCTTCCGCCACCGCCGAGGACTGAAGGCGGTCACCGACAGTACGGGCCGGACGACCTTCGCCGGCTCGAGTTCATTCGGAGGGCCCAGGAGCTGGGCTTCCAGTTGGACGAGATTCAGGAACTTCTCGGTCTCCGAGTGGTGGAGGGTGAGCCGTGTGAGGCGGTTGCCGAGAAGGCCGATCAGGTGATCGCCCGCATCGATGAACGACTCGCCGATCTGCGAAGCATGCGCAGCGCGCTGGTGAAGCTTAGGCGAGCCTGCGAAATGTCGGAACCGACCGAGCCCTGTCCCATTCTCGGATCGCTGGAGAACCCATCATGAGCGAGAGATCGGTGGAGATCGTGTATTTTTCCGGGTGTCCCAACGCCCACCAGG
>JBKHJU010000235.1:0-4415 GCA_046537985.1 Longimicrobiales bacterium | reverse complement strand
GGCTCGCCCACTTCAACAAAAGCTTACCGAACGTCCGGTTCTCCTGCATGTACCGATGTGCCGCCCCGGCCTCCTCAGGGCCGAACACCCCATCCACGACGGGTCGAATGGCTCCGCGCTCGAAGAGCGGCACGACCCGATCCTCGAACTCCCGGGCCAGCGCGACCTTCTCGAAGGTCGGCCGCGCCCGCAGGACGGTGCCCCGGATCATGCCCCGAGTGCCCATCAATGCCCGAAGGGGTAGGGTCCCCGCCGACCCACCCGGCACTCCAACGATCATCTGGCGGCCCTTCTCCGCCAGGACTGCGACGTTTCCCTCCAGGTAGGCGCCGCCCACCAGGTCTAGGATGACGTCGGCGCCCCGGGGAGGCAGCGCCTTCCGGACCGCCTCCACCCACTCTCCATCTCCCTCGGAAACGACGCCTCGATCCAGACCCATCTTGCGGGCCCCCTCGACCTTCTCGGGGGTCCGGGACGTCCCCACCGTCCAGGCTCCGGCCGTCCGGGCCAGCTGGAGGGCCGCCGTTCCGACGCCGCTCCCCACCGCGTGGATAAGAAGGGACTCGCCGATCCCCAGCCCGGCCTGTCGGAAAACGGCGTCGTAGGCCGTCATGAAGGCTTCGGGGATGGCGCCGACCTCCTCGGAGGACAGTCCCGAGGGCCAGCGGACCGGAGAGTCCTCGTCGACGACGACGAACTCGGCGTATCCGCCGCCCCCCACCAATCCCATGACCCGGTCGCCCTCGGACCAGCGCCGAACCCCGGAGCCGATCGCATCCACGGTCCCGGCGTACTCCAGACCCGGGATCTCCCGAGGCCATCCGGGTGGGGCGGGATAGTGGCCCTGTCGCTGGATCAGGTCGGCCCGGTTGATTCCGGCGGCTTCGATCCGCACCCGAATCTCACGTGCTCCCGGCTCGGGCCGGGCGACCTCACGGAGCTCCAGTACCTCCGGTCCCCCGGGCTCGCTGATCACGACGGCCCGCATCCCGTCCTCACCCATCTTTCCCTCCTCCCCGATCACGAATGATGTATCCTCGAACGACCGATGTCCGCGGGGCGACATTCCGTTCCATGGGCCCCCTCGACCTGGTCCATGGATCCGGCCCACGGGGTCACGAATCCTCGACCACACGATACGACCATACGCGAGCCACCATGGTTTCCCAACTCCTCTCCGTCGTCGGAGCCGCCCTGATCCTCGTGGCCTATGCCGGAAACCAGCGAGGGTGGACGGGTCCGGATCGACTCGCCTACAATCTCATGAACCTCTTGGGGGCTCTACTGTTGCTCTGGGTGGCCCTGGTGGACCGGCGCGCCGGTTTCATACTCCTGGAAGCCGTGTGGGCCGCGGTCACTCTGCCGCCCCTCTGGAGATCCCTGAGGTCCGACGGCGACGGACCCGATTCCAGCGACCCGGCCGCATCATGAAGCTCCCCGTTCAACTCGACCGACCCCTCGCGTTTCTCGACCTGGAGACCACGGGCCTCCGGCCCGGATCGGATCGGATCGTGGAAATCGCCGTCATCCGGGTCTCTCCCGGAGGCGACGTCACCGAGAAGGTGCGCCGCTTCGATCCCGGCATCCCCATTCCTCCCGACGCCACCGCCGTTCACGGGATCACCGATGACGACGTGGCGGGAAAGCCTCCCTTCCCGGCCCGGGCTCGGAGCCCGGCCGACCAGCTGAACCCCTGCGACCTGGCGGGATTCAACCTCCGCCGGTTCGACCTCCCCATGCTGCTGGCCGAGTTTCGGCGCGCCGGAGTGACCTTCGATCCCCGGAGTCGACGCCTCATCGACGTTCAGACCATCTTCCATCGCGAGGAGCCCCGGGACCTTTCCGCCGCCGCCCGGTTCTACCTGGGCCGGGAGCACCAGGACGCCCACTCGGCCCTGGGGGATATCCGGACGACGGCGGCCGTCTTCACGGCCCAGCTCGAAGAATACGAGCACCTGCCCCGGGACCTGGACCGGCTACACGAGTACTGTGACGAGGTCGCTCCATTCGAGACCGCGGTGGAGCGGTGGTTCGGGAGCGATTCCGACGCGTACGTCTTCGGGCGGGGAAAGCACCGGGGCCGAAAGCTCGAGGACGTGGCCCGCACCGACCCGGACTATCTTCGCTGGATGCTCGGCGCCGAGGACATGGATCCCGACGTGCTGGACATCGTGCGGAAGGTGATGGAAGGGTCCTGAAGTGGAGTTCGGCCTTGCCCGTCGTCGAGCCCACTTCCTACCATCAGGCGCTCGGCGACCCCGTGTTCGAAGAGGGGCGACGTCACTTCACCATTCGACGCCGACGTCGACGCCGATGCGCCACGAGGTAACGTCCATCTCTCAGGAAGAGGCGACCCCATGATCTTTCAGGCCCACTCCGGCATCCGGTATCTCGTCCTCCTCTTCGGGGTCCTCGCCCTGGGATACGCCCTCTTCGGCATGGCGACGGGGCGCCGCTACGACCGGGGGATGCGCATCCTGGCCTCGTCCTTCGCGGGGGTCCTCCACCTCCAGATCCTGCTTGGGGTCGTCCTGATCTTCGTCCAGGGGTTCTATCCACAGCTCATGGGCCACATCACGCTGATGCTCTTCGCTGCCGTGGCTGCCCAGGTGACGTCCTCGGTGATGAAGCGCCGTTCCGAGGAGGAGAAGAGCTACGCCCCCCACGCCGTGGGGGTCGGAGCGGCCCTGGTGCTTGTGGTGCTGGGAATCATGGCCATCGGCCGCCCCGTCGTCTGAGCCGAGCAGGTCGCTGACGAAGCGCGGCGGCACCCCATTTCTTCAGCGACCTGCTACTCACGATACTCCTCGTAGAGCCTCTGGTGGCGGTTGTCCTCCGGGTCGACCTCCTGCCCGTCGATCCATATCCTCCGGACCCGCGTCAGGAATTGGAGGGGATCCCCGTCCGTGACGATCAGGTCGGCCCGCTTTCCGGCCTCCAGGGTCCCGACCCGGTCGTCCAGGCCCAGGATCTCGGCGGGACCGAGGGTGACGGCACGGATCGCGGATTCGCGGTCCAGGCCGAAGGCCACGGAGTGGGCCGCGTGGTAGGGAAGGTTCCGGGTGACACCGTCGGCCGCGTGCTCCGCGCTGGAAAATGCGATCCTCACCCCGGCCCGGTCCAGAAGGGCGGCGTTACGGTAGCCGGCGGTCACGGAGTGATCCCGACTCGCCATCGGGGAGTAGGACGACGTCAGGATCACCGGAATTTCCCGCTCGGCGAGCTCGTCGGCCACGCTGAACGCCTCCCCGCCCCCCACGACGACGGCGCGCACCTCCGGAAAGCGATCCAGGAAGACGAAGAGGGTCCGGAGCTGCCATTCGGTCTGGGCCCGGAAGAGGACCGGAATCTCTCCCCTCGAGGCCGGGGCCATTCCCTGGAGTACGGCTCGGTCCGGAGCCTCCCGGTTGGGCCAGAACGCCTCCGTCCCCCGATCCCGAACCGTCGCGCTGTCCACGTAGAGCCGGGAGCGCTCGAAGACCTCGACCAGCGACTCCATCTCGTCGCCCTCGAGGCCCGGCGTGGGATCGTCCTCCCCCCGCTCCTCGTCCCCCGGAGCTCGGGGGGCGGGAAAGTCCACCACCAGGGCCGCCTCCTCCTCGATGGCCGACTCCCGCCAGTTCCGTCCGGCGAGCTGGATCGCGCCCCCGGTTCCTTCGATGATCCCGGCCTGCTGGGCCACGAAGGCCGCCGTGATCCCGTTGGCCCGGGCCACGCCGATCCCGGGCTCGTCCATCTGGACCGCCGAGACGGCGCGGAGATGGGGGTTGAAGACACCGGTGTCCGACAGGTCGGTAGCGTTGGGGCTCTGGCCGAACTCCCAGAGGCCGAGGATGGTGAGGCCGTCGATCATGCCCGGATAGACGTGGCGACCCGAGAGGTCCACCACTGGAAAGTCTCCCGGGACCTGGACCCGGGAGCGGGGACCCACCGCGGTGATCATCCCGTTCCGCACCACGACGACCCCGTCCTCGACGGGCGGAGACGCGATCGGATGGACCGTGGCACCCACCAGGGTGAATGACCGGCCCTCCAGCAATGGGGCCTCCCCCCGGGCTTCGGCCTGGCCAGCGCGATCTCCCGTGGGATCCTCGGCGCCGGCGGAAGCCGACAGCGTCACGGAGTCGGGATCCGAGACGGGTGCTCCCGGTTCCAGGGCGGCCACGGGCTCGAAGGGCTCGTCCCGGGTTCCGGCTTCGTCGGAAAGATCGTAATAGACGAGGCCGTCGACGACGGTCTTCTCCACCCGGACGTAGGCATCGAAGGGATCACCGTTGAGGAGGACCACGTCGCCCTGCTTGCCCGGCTCCAGGCTCCCCACCATGTCGTCGATGTGCATCATCCGGGCCGGATTCAGGGTGAGCATCCGAAGGGCGTCCTCCCGGGAGACGCCTCCGTACTTCACGGGCTTGGCC
>JBKHJU010000234.1:0-4422 GCA_046537985.1 Longimicrobiales bacterium | reverse complement strand
GGGGTGGGCTCCACTTTCGGGCGTCGAAAGCCACCTCGGTCGAAAGCCACCTCCACGGAGACTGATGACAGACCTACCAAATCAAGTTATGACAGGCAGATAGGCCCACTCACAGGTGGTGATACCTGAGCAGGTCGGTGGGGGCTCAGCTGTCGGCCATCGCCTCCATCTCGGCCAGGCGCAGCCGATACGTGGCTCGATCACCTTCAGGGGTGCCCTCGGCTTCTTCCTGGTCGTCGTAGGTGTCCAGGATCCGCCGGTAGAGCTCCGCTGCACCGGCGTAGTCCTCGCTCTCGGCCCGCATCCGAGCGGCTGCGGCCAGGGCGTTGCGCACCTGGAAGGTCAGCTCGGCTTCATCGGCGATTCGAAGGTACAACTCCTCGGCGTCGCCGTGCTGTCCGGCTTCCTCGTATGCCGATCCGAGGAGGAAGGCGGCCTGGATGGCGATGGGCGGTCCGAGATTTCCGACGACGGGCTGCAGCGTCTCGATCGCCTGCTGAGGGCTTCCTTCGTTGAGATGGGCTTCGGCCAGGAGGAGCCGGGCCTCGGGGGCCAGGGGCGTGTCACCGAATCGATCGAGGAAGGTCTGGAGCTCGGTGAGAGCGGTCTGAGTGTCCCCCACGCCGACGACCGTCTGCTGGATCCGCTCGAACTCCTCGGCAGCCTGCATCCGGACGTCCTGCTGGAAGTTGTAGTAGTACAGCCCAGCGGCCGCGGCGATGGCCAGGATGATCCCGGAGATGACGACGACCTGGGTGTTCTCCCGGGCCCAGGCCCCGAGGGAGAGGAGGCGGGCGGAGAGGGCGTCTTCCGGTGAGTCGGAGCCCTGGCGTGAAGGACGGCGCTTCTTGGCCATGATCTCGGGGTGGGAGAATGGTGCGATACTCGGCGAGGAAGCTAGTCCTGGGCCGATTTTCGGTCAACGGCCGGAGGAACCCGATCGATCCGAACGAGTGGGGTGACGAGAGCTCGGCTTCGGCTCGCGCCATCTACTGCTCGGCCAGCCAGTCCTCCCGATGGGAGCTCTCCTCGCGAAGACGATTCGTCCTGGCGATGAGGAGCTCTCCGGAGTCGTCGCGGAGGAGCCCCTCGTAGATCCAGTCGTTGAGCTGTGTGGTGATGGTGGAGCGATGGGCGCCCACGAGATCGGCGAGCTCGGCGTGGGTGAACCAGTGGGGGATGCGGGTTCCCTTCACCTCGGGCCGGCCGAACCGGCAGGCCAGCTCCAGGAGGAGGTCGGCCAGGCGCTGGGCGGTGGTCGGTCCGGAGGATCCCGGTGCGGGCCAACGGGCCCGGAGGAGGTCCACGGAAGCGGCCTTGAGAAGGAGGGGGAGCGTGCGGCGAGTGCCCCGGATGGCCCCGTACGCCTCCTTCCCGTCGATGGACTGGATTCGCAGCTTCTCTCCGGCCCGGGCGGCGTAGGGGCGCCGGCTTCCCTTCACCAGCGCCTCCTCGCCGAAGATCTCCCACGGACCCACCACCGCGACGGTCCGCTCCGCGCGGCCGCCGTTCTGGGGGAGGGTGAGTCGGACGTGTCCTTCCCGGACGAGCATGAGGCTCCGAGCCGGATCCCCCATCTCATAGAGAGCGTCCCCCCGGGAGGCGACCAGCTCGTCCCCGTTCTTCAGCAGGCCGTTGAGCTTGCGATCCCGCTGAGGAACGAGCTTGAGGGGCATGGGGGCCGGCAGGGTCGGGCGAGGGAGAAGATGTCGGGGGCGGTCCGTCCGAGGCGTCTCCGCGGCGTCTCCGCTCCGCAGTATAGGAAGGTCCCGTGGATTGTGCCAAACGGGGGTGGCGCGAGTGGCCCGACCCAGGCATCCTAACTCCTCTGTCACGGGCAACCCGGCTGTCATTTCCATCGTCGTCCCGACCGTCATGACCAATCTCAAGACCCTTCTCCTTCTCGGGGCCGTTCTCGCCTTCCTCGGGGTCGCACTGGGTGCATTCGGCGCCCACGGGCTCCGGGGCCGAGTGTCGGCCGACGATCTCCAGACCTTCGAGATCGGCGTTCGTTATCAGATGTACCACGCCCTGGCCCTCCTGGTGGTGGCCTGGGTGGGCACCCGCTTTCCCGGAGGCGCGGTGATCACCGCCGGATGGCTGTTTGTGGCGGGAATCCTGATCTTCTCGGGCAGCCTCTACGTCCTGGTGCTGTCGGGCGTCCGGTGGCTCGGTGCCGTCACCCCCATCGGTGGGCTGGCGTTCCTGGGAGGGTGGCTCGCCCTGATCTGGGGCGTGATCCGGGGATGACGGGGCCCGATCCCGACGGCGCGCTGGCCGACGCTCGGGACGCGCTGGGGGCCGCCGAGCGGATCTTCGTCCTCACCGGCGCCGGGATCAGCGCCGAATCCGGGGTACCCACCTTCCGGGGTGCGGACGGCCTCTGGAAGAACCATCGACCCGAGGAGCTCGCCACCCCCTTGGCCTTTCGCCGGGATCCCCGGCTTGTGTGGGAGTGGTACGCGTGGCGGAGGGGGCTCGTCTCCGCCTGTGAGCCGAACGTCGGCCATCGGGCCCTCGCATCCCTGGCCCGGGAACGACCCGGGGTGCGTATCGTGACCCAGAACGTCGACGGCCTCCACACCCTGGCGGCCCGGGGGGCCGGCGGCCCGGACGCCACGTTGCCGCTGGAGCTCCACGGCTCCCTCTTCCGGGTGCGTTGCACCGAGTGCTCTCATCGAGAGGAGCACCGGGAGGAGATCGACGTCGCCTCGACCGAGACGCTTCCGCGGTGCGACGGATGCCGGGCCCTTCTCAGACCCGACGTGGTGTGGTTCGGCGAGTCCCTGGACCCGGCCGTCCTGGACGAGGCCGCCGAGACCGCCCGGAGCGCCGACCTGGCCCTGGTGGTGGGGACCAGCGCCGTCGTGGAGCCGGCCGCCTCCCTGCCCCGCCTGACCGCGTCGGCGGGGGGCACGTTGATCGAGGTGAATCCCGACGAGACGCCCCTTTCGAGCCGGACACACATCGCGCTCCGCGGACGGGCTGGCTCGATCCTGCCGCGGCTCGTGGAGAGCGCGGGGGTGTAGAGGGGCGCATCGGGGTTTCGCGGGGACGTCGCTCCCTGGCAGATTTGTGGAGGGGAGACCGCTCCGACCGACGATCGCTCCGGCCCCGTGCAGCCGCCCGTATTCACCCACCTTCATCCGCCGCCAGGAATCTCCGAATCCAGATGACGACTCCCCGCGCCGTCCTGTGCTTGTGCGCCTTCTCCACGGCGGTTCTCGCCGCTTGCGGCGGAGATGGGGGAACGGGACCGACGGATACACAGGGGAATTGCGACTCGTCGCTGGACCTCGCCCCAGGGGACAGTCGGACGTTCCATCCGGCCAGCACGGGAGATTGCCAGCTCTTCATCCCTTCGGGTGCAGGGCATCGCTACCGGATCGGGGTGTTGTGGGCGACGTCCTCCACGAGCACGGCGTCCTCGTCCGTGGACCTGACCGTCACGAGGCAGCCTGGAACGGGTTCCGGCTCGCCCTCTGACCCGATCTCCCCTTCGCGGGTCTCTTCCGGGGCCGTCACCCCGATCGAGGCGGGGCCGCTCGTCCCGGGCGGAGTGATCCGGTCGGAGCTGGATCGACTCCGGGCGACGGAGCGCGCACACGCCCGGGTTCGGGAGTGGGAGCGTGGATTGATCTCGCGACTGGGAAGCGCCCCCCTCCTTCCTGGCGAATCGAGCGGCGCCCGCGCGCCTTCGCCATCGGGGGCTCCCGCTCCGGAGAGCCGCGACTTCGTGGCTCCCTTCCAGGGGTGCGACACGGACGACGAAGCCTACGAGCTGATTCCCGCGGAGCTCGTCCTCGAGACGACCCACCTGGTGGCGTACCAGGACAGCGCCCAGCGGGAGTCGAGTCCGGTGGACAGCGCGTCGATTCGGCGGATGTCGGACTACTATGCCGCCTACGGAAGCCCGGTGATCGACGACTACTTCGGCGGCGTCTCGGACATCGACGAGAACGGAAAGATCGTCGTCTTCGTCACCGAGATTCCCCCGGACATCTCGGAGGACGCCGCGGCCGTCGTCCTGGCCCGGGACCTCTACCGCCGCTCCGATTCAGATTCGGAGTGCGCGGCCTCGAACGAGGCGGAGATGACCTATTTCTCCGCGAGCGTGATCCAGGACATGGAGGGCTCGACGCCGAGCTTCCAGGCCCTGTCGACCCTGGTGCACGAGGTCAAGCACATCTCCTCGCTCGGCCACCGGATCGAGGCCGACATCGGAACCCACCCGAGCTGGATCGAAGAAGGCACCGCGGACATCGCCGCGGAGATCTCTTCGCGGCTGGCGTGGGCCGACTCGGGCGGAGCCGCGGTGGGCGAGACGATGACCCGCTCCAGCTTTCCGGACAATAGCTCGTTCAACGCGGCGAACTGGGGCGTCTTGATCCGGCTGGCCCGACTGGCCAACACCCTCTCGTC